>JAKDMR010000448.1 GCA_030452275.1 Candidatus Nitrosocosmicus sp.
CAATATTTGTTATTCATTCAAACTTTTTTCTATATATTAATGCGATTATGGAGGTACCCACAAATGTTGCAGTCCAGTACAACCATAGATCGGTCCATACCCCAGAAAACAATGCGGGAGCTAGTGAACGTGCAGGATTCATTGACGCTCCAGATATAAAAGCCAAAAACAAAATATCTAATCCAACAATACCTCCAATAACGATACCGCTGAACCCTTTCAAACCTTTTGTATAAACAACAGTCAATATCACGGCCATCAAAAGAGATGATGCCAAAACTTCGATTCCAAATATCAAAGGTAAAGGGTATGAATAATTAGGCGCATTAGCTCCTAGGTTTGCCTCTTTTCCTATCACAATACTTACGAAAAGACTCGCTAACAAAGCACCTATAATCCCGGCTGAAAGGTACAAAACGAATAGCTTTCTTGTGAGGTGCTTTGTTATCAAAAATCCAACTGATACTGCAGGATTAAAATGAGCCATTGAGATTTTTCCAAAAAGATATACACCTATTGCAACACCTACAAAAGGAGCAAATGCAACAAATGGTAATCCAAGAATCCCATTTAACTTTGCATTAATAACTACTGAACCAGTCGCTAAAACAACAACAATAAACGATCCTATGAGTTCTGCGACAAATTTCTTTTGATTAACAGTTAGTTTGTCGACTACAGATTCAAAAGTAGATTCCTTTGACATGATTATTCAACTGTTACTTGGATATCGATTTAACTGAATTACAGAGTTATTTTAAATTGGAATTGCATTGTCTTTGGTAGACTCAATTATTTTCAATACTTTTTTTTCAATTTCATCTCTTATTTCTCTTACTTTCTCTATTGGTTTGTTTTTTGGATCTTCGATACCCCAGTCTATAACTTTTGGTACAAATAAAGCCGGACAGAATTTATCATCCATACAGCCCATATTGATAATAGTAGTTGCATTTCGCATCATATCTTCTGTCAAATCTTTAGGCTTTTGTTTGCTGATATCTATTCCAACTTCTTTCATAACCTCTACTGCAATTGGATTGATTTGAGAAATGGGAACTGTGCCTGCACTACTAGTTTCGTATCTTTTTGGAGCATATTTTCTGAGGAAACCCTCAGCCATCTGACTTCTTCCAGCATTTTGAACGCATACAAAGAGGATAGTTTTTTTTGAATCATCAGAGGACTTTTTACCAAATGAAAATTTCATTTAAATCATTTGTCTCGCTAGCCGTCTTACTCTTTAACAGCCTTGATAGAAATACTAGTAATTTGTCTTTTTTCTTGATTTTCTTGGTTTTTGTCTTTATCTAACTCCATGTATAATTTCTCATCTAGTATCTCAATGTTGGTAAATCCAGCTTTTTTAATACTATCAATGTAGTTTTCTTTGGTTAATGCACCATCGATGCAACTGCACCAGTTCTCCGTATTGACAGAATCAGCATCTATTTCTTTAGAGGTAACCAAATCTGATATAACCATTTTTCCTTTTCCTTCTGATTTCAGAATTCTGTATATTTCTCTAAAGGTATTTTCCTTGTTGGTTGTCAAATTAATAACGCAGTTACTTATAACCAGATCAGCAGAATTATCCTCAACAGGTATTACATGTTCAATATCGCCCTGTCTGAACTCAACGTTTCTATATCCATGTTTTTCGGCGTTTTCTCTTGCTTTTTGGAGCATGTTTTCTGTCATATCGATTCCAATGACTTTCCCAGTTTCCTTTACAGTATTGGCTGCGAGAAATACATCTATACCTGCTCCCGAACCTAGATCGACTACGGTATCGCCTTCAATAATATCTGCAAATCTCGTAGGGTTTCCACAACCTACTCCTAATACTGAAGATTCAGGAATCAGATTCAACTTATCAGAATCATATCCAACAGCCTTTGATGATTCAAATGGAGAAAAGAGAATCTCAGATGTACTACAGCATTCGCTAGAGGGTATACAGCAAGATTTAGAATTACCGTCGATAGCAATCTTACCATATTGTTCTTTAATCTTTTCCTTTAGGTGTAATTGTTTATCCATAGGTATAGATTTACTAAGGAAACTATTTAAGTTGGTAAGAGGAATTTGGTAAAGTAAGTGAAAACAGAGAAACTAATAGGAGATAAACTTCCTCCAACTAGAGGAAAAGATTCTAAGAAATTACACATTCTTGATAATAGTGAAATTAACTCATGTAATTTTTATGGATATAATATTGAAAGTCTAATGAAAGAAACTTCTGAGTTGAGAAACATTATTACCAAAAGAGGAACTCTAGAAATATTGATGCCTCTCTGTTGTTCTACCGACCCAGTAAGATATTTGACATTCAAAAACTCAATGAAAGGATTTAGTAGTAAAACACTTACTACTCGTTTAAGAGAGCTGGAAAAAAGCGGAATTTTAAATAGACAGTATTTTAATGAAATTCCACCTAGGGTGGAATATCGTCTTACTCCTAAAGGACAAGAACTTGTAGAATCTATTATTAATTTACTTCAGTGGATGAGAAAATGGTCAAACAAGTAATTAATAAAAATAGAATACTACGGAATGACATTTATACTTTAA
>JAKDMR010000449.1 GCA_030452275.1 Candidatus Nitrosocosmicus sp.
ATAGTGAATCCTGTTTAGAACCAGAGGATAATCACGGATAGCCGATAGGGTTAACGCCTTCTAATTACGCAAGAGATCTAATTCTTTAACTTGCATGGAAAATAATCGTCAAAACATTCTGTTCTATCTTCAAAGTACTGCGTCGTTCTTTCTATCAGACTTTTCTCCAGAGAGGAGGTGATATGGTGATCGACGTTTAAGAACCTGCAGGCTTGTGGATACCAAAATCCACCATCTGTTGATACTGGATGCTTTCTATGAATCTGGACCAAACTTGAAATAAATCGCTCAGCAATGAGCATGTTTCTTTCTTTGGATTTATTAGCTAAAAAAGTGCGGGAATCTCTGCTTTTAAGCTCGATAGCTACCACCCAAATCCACATGTAGGCCGAACCAATCCTAACAAGAGTTTTATCGATTATAAATTCAGATATTCTTTTCCTCTTTCTAGTAATTTTCTTTGAGTTTATATCTTTGAATCCATTTCCAGACTGCAACATGACTTCTCTTGACAAATCGAACTAGTGCTTTCGATGTGTTCCTATAAGATAAACCTAGAAAGTATAAGTACAAACCAAAGCCAATATACTTTAAAGGTGTTCTATATCTTTCAATATGCATAACAAAAAGAGATAGGACATCTCTAGCTATAGGATTTACGCTTAAGTTAACAGAATCCTTTATAAACACATAATATATACCAAGTACTAAATTTGATTTTATATTCTATATATTTCACTTCGATCAAAAAGAAATCCATCAACAAATCTGGTAGAATAAGTCACAAATAATAAATTGCATCTGTAGAAATTAATATGTGTTAGCAACAAATGTAGATAAACCTTAACTAAGATTATCCAAATAGAAAACATATTCATATGGGTAATATTTTGATAAGTTTAGTTGTAATTGAATATTCTTCACATATGGGATCAATCGGGGGTAGCATGCGTACTTGCCAAACATCAACAGAAAAAGGGTCACAATGTTAAAATATTACGGAGATCAGGTTATGATCCTTACGGAATTTATGATTTCTATAATCAGTTCGTTAAATATAGCTTGGAATCGAATTTTTTAGAAACCTGTGTTAAAGAAGCTAGTAACGCAGATATAGTGCACGTTCATAGTAGGACAGATGCCCTATTCTATCTCAAAAAAAAATTAAACACACGGAACAAAATTGTTATGCATTTTCATGGATCAGACCTTAGAGGGATAAGACAAAAATATGATCAAAAATTATGGAATATTCCAAAAACAATATTCAGAAATTATAGATCTTTTCAGTTGAGAAAAAGGAATAATTTGATCGCAGAACAAATGGCAGATAGAGTACTCTATTCTACACCTGATTTAAGAAATTATCTAAAACGAATTAATCCATTTCTTTTAAACATCCCTGTCGATACAGACCATTTCTCCAAAACCAGTAATAGTCAAGTAAATGATACCGTTTTTACTTTTAATACCGAAGCTATATCTAATATAAAATGGGTGGTTGATTTCTGTAAAAGCAGCGGAATTGAAAACTTGCAAATTATAGATAGAACTAAGCATCCTGTTAATTATTCAGAAATGCCTTGTCTGCTCAAACGATTCGGAACCTATGTCGACATTCGATATGTAAATAATAATGTATTACCTAATCTGAGTACTACTGCTCTACAATCACTTGCGTGTGGCTTGAGAGTAATAGATTACGGGCTGAAATACAGATATGATCTTCCCAAGGAACATCATGCATCAAATGCAGCAAAAATAGTTGAACAGGTTTATGAAGAAATTTTATAGATTGTTACTAGGGGTTTTACTAGTTAGTCCGACTAAGGATATAAAACCAACCTCTACGTTTTGTTGTTAGGTAATTTAGGGGCAATGAGCCAACATTGTTGCCACCCTAGTAAATTACTGTACCTTAATAACAATGGCGGAAGAAGAGTTTTAAAATCCATAACCTCGATATTTAGTTTCTTACAAAATAGATAAAAGTCTTTGATAGACCAAAAATGTAAGTGAGAAAATGATTGTCGCGGTGAATATCCCCTCATTAGTTGAATTCTCCATTTTATGTAGGCACTATTTGGAATCGTTACAATGACTCCCTTCCTTGCATGGGAAATAGCATCCATAAGTATTTTCTGGGGATAAAGAGTATGTTCAATCACCTCAACAAGAAGAATGTAGTCATAGTATTGTTCCGGGTCAAGATTAATTCCATTATTAATATCCCTTACTATTACTGAGATCCCTCTATCTTTAGCCTTTTTACACGCTATATTTGAAATATCCATCCCTGTAACAAGAGCATTTTTATTTCTCATTAATAGTTCTGCCATATGACCATCTCCAACACCAACGTCTAAAATGGTGGAATTGGGTAAAATCCAATCTTTAATTAAATCATACCTAACAGTTTTGCCCGTATTTATTTTAGTATGATATTTTTCATAATCTTCAAACATCTCTGGGAAATCCAAATCTTTCTCTCTTAAAGACCTAGCTAGTTCTTTCGACAAGTCTTTTGAAAATGAAATCAAACTTCTGATTTGGGTGCAAAGATACATATTAATT
>JAKDMR010000450.1 GCA_030452275.1 Candidatus Nitrosocosmicus sp.
ACCAGTTCATGAAGAAATGTTAAAATCATTTGGTTGAAACACTGAGATAATAATTTTTAGTTATTTTGACTATGAAATAAAGTCTCTTTATTATAAGCCCTGAAAATTTTTTCACATCCCCCAAACCAACTACCCACTTTAGTAACAGTATTAATTTATAAAAATGACCGCATATGGGTAATATAATCAAAATAGATAATGATTTATGATTATTTAGGTATGAATCTTCATTTACACACAAATATAATGATTGACTATTAATCTATATTGGAATAAAACTCTAGAAAAAAGAATGATAAATAAGACTAAATAGATGATGAATTCTGATCTTTAGGAAAAGTTAGAAAAGCAAAAAAATTATATCCTGAAATAATCTTACAGTAGTTTCAACAACAATTTGTTTCAGAGATAAGTATTCAGAATTCTTTTTTAGTTTGATATCGAGGTTTTAAAATGAACACTATAGTAATAGTTGCAAGTATTATTGCGTTTTCTGGCTTATTCTTTTCAGGATCCCCAGTTGGTATGTTATCCAACAGTTATTCTACTACTACTATTAATGGGATGATAAAGGAAAATCTGCACCATCTGAATCAAGAACAAATTTCTTCATTGAACTTTGATAAGGATCAAGTGACTCAGGCTGCTCAATATCTATTGAACGGATTAAATTCAGGAGAAATTAACGGAGACTGGCTTGAATTACATTATGGATTTGATGCAAATTTACTTGATGGAGTAGACAAAAGTCAGTTGATAGAAACTACGGAACATGTATTAAATAGTGTCAATAATGGTGGGGAGAAACTCGATAAGGAATGGATCCAAGATACCTTGGTTAGTGATGATTATGGCGGTGGTTCATATGCAGGTGCCTATATTCTTATTTTGGTTCTCTTCATTCTATTAATAATAGTAGGTGCAGGAGGAGGTATTGGTCCTGGATGATCAAGAATTTTATTAAACAAAAATTTGCAACCATATCAGCTACTATTGCCGCCGCTTTTACTTTCTTTTTTGGATTATTCTTGCTATTATCTGGGATATATGACGTTACTCAAGGTTGGTATGGTTGGTATTTTGGTATAGTTAGCATAGTAGGAATGTTAATTAGCATATCATGTCCCTATATTGTTTATAGTAAGATATTTGATTCCCTTGATAAATCAACGTGTGTAAGAAATTGTTGAATTACCGATAGCCTGTTTGTGCCAAGTGCGAGTCCATATTGGAATGAGAACTCATGTAGGAAGACTAGGGAAGAAACCAAGAAGGAAAACTAAAACAAAAATAGCGAATAACCTAAAAACTGTAAAATCTACAATAAAAGTTTTTTAGACATCCATCATCAGTGACTTAAAATGAAGCCATTGTCAAATATCGAAATTTTCGGATTGGTGTTTGTAATACCAACAATATTGTTGGTATTAGAAGAGACAAGTCTTCATTCTGATGCTTTCGGTCAGGAAAACAAGAAAGAGTTTGACATGGTATTGCTCAGTCAAAGATACAGTAGTATAGGATTATTTGCTGATGAAATTGTTGAAATTGTTGGTGAGATTTTGAATAATGGAACAGCCACTGCAAAATCAGTCGAAATATCAGCAATCTGTCATGATGATCAGGGAAGCATTATAGGTTACGAATCAGATCGCACAAATCCTAGCACTATTAATCCAGGAGATAAATCTGAATTTACTATACAAATACTTGACCAAGTTATTAAGAGCAATACTGACAGCTATGAATTCACCGTTAAATGGCAGGGTGAGTATTCATCACACTATTTTGCGACATTGACAGGATAGATAGTAGCAGATAGTAATGGAGATGATGAGGATGAGGATGAGGATGAGGATGAGGATGGCAATTAATAACTCATTAATGAAACACAAATTCCACAATTTTTTCAAATTGAAAAATGGTCCGACGAATTACTGATAGCATGTTTGTGCTAAATGCAAAAGCCCTTACTGGAATAAAAATTCTCGTAAGAAGGCAACTGAATCAGATAAAAAGGTAAGTCAGAATAGTAGTCATAGATGATGACTTTTGGTGTAATACTTTACTAAAATACTGTAGTATTACACAGTCGTGAAAACTCAAATACATTTTTGTCGTAAGCTAAATCTCTCCAAAACAGATGCGACTAGCTCGCTAATAGTGCTTTTGAAGGGTTCTAAATGGTCGAGGTTTGTCCAGTTCTAGAATCTTTATTCAACAGTAGGGAGTGGAGAGAAAAAATAACGAGGAAAAGGTAACCGTCTATCGTAGCATCTGTATTCTCTCTCCTGATATTATTTCTAAAACAACAAAAATGACAAATAACAGCACCCAGTTGATTGATCGTAAAGATTGAGATAAGCACAAACTATGAATGATCTTTATTAAATAGTTTTCAATATCATTGACAGAGATCAACAAAATGGATATCGGTAATTGGGTAAAAAGTATACGTAATAAACTAAAGAAAAAGCAAAACAAGGAGGACAATTCATCAGAAACTATACGGACATGAACAGTGCCCTAAACTCGTTGAATTATTAATAAATCTTAAAATTCATATTTACTAT
>JAKDMR010000047.1 GCA_030452275.1 Candidatus Nitrosocosmicus sp.
TACAGAGGATGAATGTAGTGAATGTTGACGAAGGCTTGGAGACTTAACTTAGTATCTAGCTCTTCTGCAACCGGACTATTTTTTGACCAAAGTAAATTCTCCAAGGTTCGGGTAAAAATTCCAATTTTATTGCTTTTTGCATTTTGGATATATTTTCTCCATCATTATGATCATTTATATATAAACGAACAATGTCATTTATAGTAACATTATTTTTATCCCTGTATAACAATTTTATATTGTCTCCTGCACCTAATTCACCTTCTTCTAATACCTTGTAATAAATTCCTGGACGTTGACTATTGACGAATTTCTTTAGGATATCCATACGACCAAATTTGATCCCTAATTTGTAGCAAGGCATTTGAGACTGTGTGACAACTAACCGTGAAGTACCGATTCGATATTGATCACCTATGTTTACCATGTCTTCATTTAATCCCTGAGTAGTAAGATTTTCTCCAAACATTCCGAAAGACATATCAATTGTAGGATATGCTTCTTTCCAGTATTTGTAATGTTCCTCAGAATAAGAATAAACTGCCTTGTCGACTCCACCATGAACTGATAGATCTGCTTGTGCATCCCCATTCAAATTAAGTGTGGTTACTTTTACCCTTCCCTCTACAGGCTCTTTGAATATGCTCGTAACAACTTGACGATTCTCGTATGAAATTTGTCTGGGTAATCCTACATTAACTGAAATCACTTTCATCATAAGTGGTCTTGTTTACTAACCTAGAAGTTATTTTTAACTTTAATTCTAGACCGGATATCAATCGCCATATTTCGGTCTAAATCAGTTCCAATTATATCTTGAAATTTGCAAGTCTGCCTTAATTGCTATTATTCCGATAATGTACAAAAGCATCAATGGTCCTACTACGAACCACATAGTTATTCCACTTCCATCCGGAGTTATGATTGCACCCAGAACGACTAAAAAAATAACCACGTATCTCAAATTATCTTTCCAGAAATTTGTATTAACGATTAGTGTTTTAGTAAGAGCCCACATTACCATTGGAAGTTGAAAGGCAAATCCAAATACAAGCAACATATTTACGACAAAAAGGATAAAAGATGTGATTTCAAAAAAAGATAATATACTCATAGCCTGTCCGTATTGATATAAGAAATCAAGTGTACATGGAATTGCAACATAGTAGGAAAACATACAACCCATTACAAATAATGATATAGTCGGTACGACGATTCTCTTGATGATTCTTTTTTCAGAATAATGCAGTGCAGGATTCAAGAAGGCAAACAGTTCTCCAAGTATGACTGACAAAGACCCCCACAATTCCGATTATTATAGCCACGTACATCTGCGCTGTAAAGGCCTGCCCCGGCGTTGTTTGTACCAAGCTAATGTTATCAGGCAATAAGTCGTTCTTTATCTGGGAAATAACTTGAATAGATAAACTGTTAAAAGTATCAGGATAAAGGATAAATAAACCATATCCATCAAATTTGATGACGGTGACACTAAGAGTCATACCCACAGAAATGAATATAATCACAATAATACATATTCTAGTTATTCTTACTCTGAGTTCGTATAATAGTTTTACAAACGGTTTATCCTCAGATATCTTTATCACCCTTGTCTAATCCATCCAACCTAATAAACTGTTGTGGCAATATTGATTTCTTAAATTTTGTTGTACTGGTTAATTAACGATGTTCTACACTAAAGGCCTATATACGTCAAACGGGTTTTACGAGACTAGAGCACGCTAGGGGAGATGTAATTGAATAATAATCTTGTTGACAGTTTTGGAAGAATAGCAAAGAAACTAAGAATTTCAATAACTGATAGATGTAACATGCAATGTGTTTACTGCATGCCCTCAAACAATACCAATTGGTTAGAGCAAGACAGTCTACTGAGTTATGAACAAATAACTCGCCTTGCCAAGATATTTGTATCTTTAGGAATTGAAAAGATAAAAATTACAGGAGGAGAACCTACAGTTCGTGGTAACGTAGAGAATCTAATAAAATCTTTGTCCTCTATTGAAGGATTAAGATCGATTAGTATGACAACAAACGGAATCCTAGTAAAAGATAAAATAAAGATTCTCAAAGAATCTGGACTAGAAAGTCTAAACATTAGTTTGGATACATTCAAACCTGACAGATTTAAAGCCATGAGTGGAATTGATGGCTTTTATAATGTAAGAAATGCAATAAATACTGCAATAGACGAAAATTTGTCAGTAAAAATCAATACTGTAATTATTAAGGGATGGAATGATGACGAAATTTCACATTTTGTAAGATTTTCTAAAGACACTGGATGTATTGTTAAATTTATTGAATTCATGCCATTGGATGGAACAGGCATTTGGTCTGAAGAATTGGTTGTAAGTAAGAAAAGAATGATAGAGATAATAAACAAGGACTTTGATCAATTATCTCCTCTTCATAATGATAAATCCGACCCCGCCAGATTATATACTTTTGAGGATGGAAAAGGAGTTATAGGATTTATTCCTTCCATTACAGAGCCGTTTTGTAAGAACTGTGATAGAGTTAGTATTACTGCAGATGGTAAACTTTACAGTTGTTTATTTGACAAGTCAAGTAATGATCTAAAGAGTTTACTTGAAGGCGGAAAATCAGACCTCGATATAATTAAATGCATCAACAAGTCAGTGCAAAAAAAACCTGAAGGAATTATTAAAATTATTAAAACGCATTCATTAAGGCCAACTTTGAATGTGATGCATACTATTGGTGGATAAACTTCTGAATGAAAAATGGATGAGTAGAAAATTGGTTACAAGATACAAGATTAGATTCTATATAGGGGAAGAATATATCAATTCTTTGATGATTGTGATAAATCGGATTTCTAATGTTTTATTTGATTTACAATTTCGGATCAAATCAAAAACAAACAATACCGATTATGGATCAAAAACAAAACGGGTCTTTCTTTAACATCAAAAATACCAATTATACTGAAATATTTACTTGATTATAGCCTCCAGCACCGTTTGGAAATGGCTCTTCTAATTCAGAAGTCTGGACCTGACCGGTCTTGTCTGTTGCTCTCACGATAATTTTATAATCCCCTTTGTCTGCAGTTATAAAACCACTCGTCCATAAAACCCATGTATATTTCGACAATGGATCTTTGACTATTGCAGTTTTCCAGGTAGTTCCTCCATCTACACTTACCTCAACTTTGGAGATTCCCCTATCCCCTGCAAATGCAACTCCGGCAATAGGAATATTTTTGCTATTCAGGAAGCCGCTATTAGGTACTAAATTCGGGAATCTATCATTTATGGGTTGATTACCAGGAATAACCACAGATGAATATATGTTTTTGATATCACTATTTGTCCACCCTTTTCTTTGCCAAAAGCCTTCATACGTTTTATCTACCAATTCTATTTCTGTAATCCATTTCGGATTCATCATTCCATAGAATCCAGGCACTATTGCTCTAACTGGATATCCATGTTCACTGGTCAAAGGTGAATTGTTCATGTCATACGCTAAAATGGTACCATCCATCATACCATTCTCCAATGGAATTCCTACATCGTATCCATCTGAACATCTAAATACAATATATTTAACACTAGACTGAACTCCAGCTTTAGAAAGGATGTCTCTAAGTCTCACTCCCTTCCATAATGCAGTACTTACAAGATTTCCACCTATTTTATTACTAATACATGTCAAGGTTGCAAATTCTTCAACTGAATTCATATCCCTAAACTCTGCATAGTTAATTACAATAGGATTATCCACTAGTCCCTTTACAGTGAGACTCCAATCGTTGGCATTTATAGTAGGGACTACGGTGTTTATATCTATCCTATAAAATAGATATGTGGGAGTAACCTCTGCATCTATGAGCGGAGTAAGAATGGGATTTTCAAAACCGGCGGGTTTTGATTTTGATTGTAAAAATTCCTGTATCGATGTGTCAAGTGCACGTGGTTGTTGTTGCTGTTGTTGTGCTGATCCAGAAATTAAACGTGTAAATCCAAAATACACTAATGGAATTGCAATAACTGAAATTATTAAAGCACGGATCATGTCTCTCTTGCTATAGTCGATATTGGAATTTTTGTTACTTTTATTAATGACATCCTCATTATCACTACTAGCACGGGTTTCAACCAGATCAATTTTCTTATTTTTATTACCAAACAAGAATGCAAAGATCAGACCATAAATGGCACTCGGTAACAAAAATAATACAAATGAATTGACAGGAATAGATATTGACTGCCCAGGTGTGGTACTAAGCACCAAAAAAATAATTGTGAGTACAATCAAAATTAAGTAAGAAATGAATGCAGATAGTACGGATTTAATTGCATAGATTGGCGATTTCATTTTCATAAACAATTTACCTAAAATGATACCGATTATACCGTAAAGTATGATGTTAACTACTGTTGCACCTATAAATGTAGAATATTTAGCTAGGGCACCTAGTGTGAGTACTGCTTGTGATTCGATTTCTCCGGATGTAATCGAGATTAATCCCTGGGAAGCAATTTCAGGTATGAATAATCCATCAATAGTTAATTTTGAGAAAATTGATAAAGATAGACTCGCTATTCCTGCAGCAAGACCAAAAAGGAAAAATACGATATAATTATTGCCCCTTATCCTTAGGACCACCATATAATCAAAAAACAATAGAGATTTAAGGTTTTTTCCAAATTAAATTAACATTCATTCGTATCAGTATAATATACTTGATTCAAACAGTGACTATGAATTTAAAGCCTCGACAGTAGTGATATGACGTAGTCTTAATCTTATATAGATAATTTAATCTTACTGTAAATAATGGTCGGTATGATTAATGTTGGTGACAAACCAGAAACCCTTAGAACTGCTGTTGCTCAAGCACTTTTATCATTTGATAACAAAATTATGAGCATAATAAAGGATGGAAATTCCCCAAAGGGAAATATTTTTGAAATAGCAAAAGTGTCGGGTACACTGGGGGCTAAAAAAACTTCAGATCTTATTCCATACTGTCATCCTATTCCGATTGATGATGTAAAGGTGGATGTTACTATCGAACCAAGCTATGTTAGGATTCTTGTCAAAGTAAAAAGCATTTGGAAAACAGGGGTAGAGATGGAAGCGTTAACGGGAGCAACTATCGCGGCACTATCCGTATACGACATACTAAAGCCTTTAGACATATCCCTATCAATTGATAACATTAAATTATTAGAAAAGCACGGAGGGATTGGAGATTTTAAGGAAAACCAAGATAAGAAGCTCAAAGCGGTTGTTATTACAATTAGTGACTCTAGAAAGAAAGATCAAGATGAATCGGGTAAATTAATAATTAATGTCCTTATCATAAACGGATTTAATATTGTTGACTACAAGATAATTCCTGACGAAATTGACTTAATAGAGAAAGAATTGATATATTATTCTGACAAACTCGGAGTAAATATTATTATTACTACTGGAGGAACAGGAGTAGGACCCAATGACGTCACTCCAGAGGCTACAAAAAAAGTATTAGAAAAGGAAGTGTCAGGTATATCAGAAAATCTTAGAAACTATGGACAAAGTAGGACCCCTCTATCTATGCTCTCACGCGGGGTTTCAGGAATTAGAGGAAATACATTAATTGTTAACATGCCAGGTAGCACCAATGCAGTTTCTCAATCTATAAATGCGTTATTTCCAGGGGTAATGCATATTTTTAGAATGATTGCAGGGCAAGGTCATCACAAATAGCATAGTGAAACATAATTAGATGCTTCATCCTGGGAATTGGATGTCGTTAACATATGAGTAACCAGGTAAAACATTTACTTGTACCACGTCTCCCTTAAAGAGATTTGTCACATTCTCAGGAACAGTCACATAACCATTGGTATTGACTATCAATGAAATACTTTGGGTTTCTCCTATTATTGGTTTTGCATAGAACTTGTCTTTTAATTTTATTAGGTGGACGTATATTATTTTTCTAAAATCACGGAATTTCTTGCGACAAGTCCAATCTTCAACCACCATGGCAGAAATGGTAAAAACATTAAAAGTAGTTTGCCCCGAAAATAGAGATATCAAGGGTCTTGCGAATACAAAAAATGCATTCAAACTACCTTGAATTGGTCCGGGCATAATTAGTATTGGTTTTTTATTGACGACTGCAATTCCTGTTACTCTACCTCGATCTAGTTTTATTTTATGAGCTATAATCTCAGACGGCGTCATCGAATCAATAGTTGATTTCACAATATCCTGCTTACCGGCCGATGTTCCACCTATCGTTATAATCAAGTCAGAAGTTTTTACGGCATGATCAATTTTTCTTTTGAGGATATCCACATCATCTGGTGTAACTCCCATATCCATCGATATGCCACCTAATACACTTACTAAAGATGAAATAATATGACCGTTAGTATTGATTACTTTATTTTCTTTATTTCCTGTGCTTTTTTCAATATCATCAGTAAGTTCGTTACCCGTTGGTATAATAGAGACTCTAGGCTTTCTAAAAACTGAAATTTTACTAATCCGTAGAGTAGCCAAAAGACCCATGTGTTGAACTCGTATTGCTTGTTCTTTAAATAACACCTTTTTTTCTTTCTTAATATCCGATCCAGCTGAATACACAAAACTTTCTTTTCCTATTGGTTCGACAATCTCCACTAAATTGTTTTTGATTATTTTTGTGTTTTCTATCGGTATTACCGCATCGGATTTTAGAGGCATATATCCACCAGTTTGAATTCTAAATGCTGCTCCTTTTTTTAAAATATGGCGTGGTAAGATCCCCAAGGTTGATTCAGAGGGCGAAATCCTTAAAAGAACTGGATTTTTCTTTGATGCAATAGTCACATCGCTAGATCGGATTGCATATCCATCCATGTGAGAAGAGTCATGAGTAGGTATATTTTCTTGTGCAATAATGTCATCTTTTAAGATCCTTCCTAGGGATTCAAAAACAGGAACGAGTTCTATGCGCTTAGGAACCGTAATGTTTTCTAGAAGAATTTTGAATGCCTTATCGACGGTAAAATATGGATTAGAATTTTTTTTCATATATTAATTCATTCTTTTAAAATTGAAAGCGATATTAAATTTGTGTAATATGCGGATGACATATAATTCAAATTTTCACTCTCACAATTGAATCAAATATTTGTATTCTCAATTTGTCTTTATTGATTTCCCTTCTACCCATTTTTCATCCCCTTTTGATAGAATTTCTTTTTTCCAAATAGGCACCTCTTGTTTAATCTTTGCTAGGATGTATTTACATGCCTTAAAGGCATCTTTACTATGAGGAGTAGAAAGTGCTATGATTACACTGTTATTGCCTAGAGCTAATTCACCTATTCTGTGAACTATCTTAATTTTTTTGATACCATACTTTTCTATTGCCAATTTTTCAATATTTTTTATCTTTTTTTCAGCCATTTTTGAATAAGATTCATAATACATTTCTTTTACTTTTCCATGCATTCCAAAGTTTCTTACTGTACCTACAAAAATTACGGTTGCCCCTGATTGTCCCTCAATGTCTACCATCGAATCTAAAACATTATTGAGATCGATTTCTGATTCCGTTATTCTCTGCGAGGGTGACGATGGCTCGAGTGAGTCGTTATTATTCATAGAATTACGAGAATCATTCCCGGATTTAAGTTCAAATTTATTAGTCTCTTTTTGCAAATCTCTACTACTCAATTCAATACTACCCTCCAGAAATTGGTGGTAGAAGTGCTACTTCATCTTCGTTTTTTAAAATTGAGGCCGAGTTTGAATTGACAATGTGGCAATTGACACAAATTTTTATGTTTTTTATGTTTTTTATGTTTGGATACCGGGTTAGTATAATTGATATAAGATCCTTTATCGAAGTATTTGTAGACAACTCCATTATTTCCTCTTTTTTTCTAGTTGTTTCATGTATGTAGGCAAAATAGAGGACGGTGACACGAATCTTGGGCATCGTCTGGGATGTCATAGATACATCTACCATTTAAAATGATAAGAACTATACGAATTGTCTGTGATTTGGATCAGGTAGACTAGACTAGGCTATACCCATTTCAAATAAGTTATACTAATAAAACAGTATTTTGCCCAGAAACAGTATTTTGATTTTCGAAATATCATTTACAGCATGTTTTGAATAACAAATTGTAAAACGATGTAGAATATAATCATCAGACAGATCGATAATAATATTCACTAGGCTGTTTGAATAGTCATAATATAATTTATGTCACAAAATGCACCACGAGTAAAAAATATGAGTAGTAAATCAGACTAAAATGGTGGAGCAATAAAATTCATATTAAAAGCTTATCAATTTCCTTTTCGATTTCTTTTAAGATAAAATCTAGGTCTTTTTTTAGATTATTTAGTTCTTCTATAGTAAGATTGCTTAATTCTACATCTTTGTAATAAAACCTCTGCGAACCAATTATGGAATCAGGCAAATCTATTCTGAAAAGAGATTTTTCTTTTGTCTCAATGGATAGTTTTACGTCCTCTTCATTACTTGTCTTTTTTTTATTTTGGGAACCGACTTTAAATTCATCACTAGAATCATGTGGCTGAGAAAATATCTCGATCACAGAAGAATAAATAGAAATTTTGTTAAAATCAATATCAAGATTTTGCTTTATTTCAGTTAGGATTTTTTGTCTTTGATTATAGTTTTTGTTAATTTTTTTATTTATTCTATTTCGTAAATCTTTCAACTACAAGGAAAAGGATATTATCATTTTTTTATAAATCTTTAAAGGTTCTCTAGCTTATGAACAAGCTTCATCATATATCCCACTGGCAAATCATATATCCCATTTTCTAACTGCTAATCATTGGATAATTTTCCGCCGATAGAGTTCTAGTTAGCAAACTAGGAATAAGTGAGGAAATGAATTGAAATATGATCTAGGTGCTCAGTCGACCACATGACCGGTAGCAACTAAATAACATCCTTTATTGTTTATCTTGTTGGCGTATCAAGACGCAGACATTAAAGTTAAATAACTCTCGCATTTTTTGCTTTGGTCTGTAGATTTTTACCCATATTGATACGATTGCCTAATTATCTTTGAATATTCTTGAAGCAATAATTGTCGATTGTTAAATAAGTAGCTCTAACAACTTCAGTTATGAAATTTTATTTCCTTTTATTCTTCACGTACAATATGAGGAGCAGTAGCCTTGAATATAGCATACACATACTCTCCCTCCGTGATCTTCAAATGTTCTTTAGATTCCTGGGTAATCCTCGACACTAGACTGATATTATTAATAACTAAATGTATATTCAGGATGCCTGTTTTGATGTTCGAAGCATGAATGGCAGCTACTTTTGTCTTAATTATGTTTCTTGCGCTGGTGTGGACAAAATCTACAGCCAAGATAATATCTTCAGGTTTTATTAATACTCCTACAGTAGAATCAATTGGATAATCTCCCAAGATTTCAAATTTATGTTCGCCTACTTTGAAAATAGTAATCCCATTTGTTGATTCAGTAACACGGCCCTCCAAATAATTATGATCCTTTTGGAAAAACTCTGATATTGATGAGGTTGACTGGGGTTGATTTTTTGGAAAAGCTAGCATTGTTTTTAGTGTATCAGTCTTTTTGATAATGCCTTTTTCTAATACCGAGACAGAATCAGCAAGTGCATACACATCGTCTTCAAAATGCGTTACATATATTCCCAATACACCTTCTTCCTTAAGTATTCGTCTAAGATCCTTTCTCAACTGAACTCGAGTTTTAGTATCAAGATGAACAAGGGGTTCATCCATGAGCATTATTTTTGGTTTTGTTACAAGCATTCGCGCTAGGGATACTTTCTGCATCTCACCACCACTTAATGCATGAATATCCCGGTCAAGAAGATTGGAGACTTCGAAGGACTCTACAAGTCTCTTAATTTGTGATTTTCTATTGTCTCTGTCAGATTTTCTAATGCCAAATACAATATTCTCATAGACATTCAAATGTGGAAAGAGGCTGGGATTTTGAAAAGAATATCCAATTCTTCTTGATTCAATAGGTGTATTGGTTATATCGATTTCATTGATGTAGATAGACCCTTTGTCAGGTTTGGTCAATCCCACTATCAGGTTTAGAAGAGTGGACTTACCACTTCCGGTTGGGCCTATTAACACTATAATTGTGTTATCCGGCAATTTCAGATCAATTGGTCCTAATGTAAATCCTGGAAATGACTTGGTTAAATTGATTATATCTATGGTCAAACTTAACCTTTCCTTTACGATCCTCTAAAACTAAAGATTTTATTGTTTTTTCTAGTATCACCATTCGATTTTTTCACAATCATAGAATATACAATTATGAGAACTATTGAAAGTGAAATGGATAAGATTATCCCCGGAATAGCTTGTGACAGACCTCCTACGGCATTATCCTCATATATCTGGATAGAAATGGTATGGGGATTATAGGCTAACATCAAAGTCGCACCCAATTCTCCAACAGCCCTTATCCACGTCATCATCATTCCAACCAAAATACCTTTTTTTGCAAGTGGGATAGATATTCTTACGAAAACTTGTAAATTTCTCTTCCCAAGAACTCGTGCAATATTTTCTAATGATTTATACCATTTCATATATGTTCCTAAACCGTCCTCAGTAAATAGTTCCTCATATT
>JAKDMR010000048.1 GCA_030452275.1 Candidatus Nitrosocosmicus sp.
ATGTACAACACTAGTCTAATTGGTTGTATTCAAATTAGTTATTCGACAGAGCAGAGATCTTGGGAAGAAATACTAGATGTATTCGTGGATGGTATCTGGCAAGAGTTTCTTTTACCATCTTTGATTTGTGTATGGATGCGTTATCCAGTACCATAAATATCTGTTTTACATTATTACCATACTTTTGGTCAACCTTTTTTATGAAATCCAGAAACTGCTTACTTGTCTTACGTTTGTAGTTGTGAGTCAACATCTGTGGTTGTTTGTATAATCATAAACCCCAAACACATTTAGAATTCCATTGGTCTTCTGAGCCTTACTAACTTTGGACTGTGTGGACGACCAAGAAGTACCACCGTATGTTTTTGCTGCGATGGGACCCTTCTCATCCTCATAAAGCAGGACGGAATCAGTAGGTAGATTTATGCCATATCTTAGTTCTTCAATCCTCTTTTTTTTAAATCGTATTCTGGGTCAATGCTGTTTCCCAGAGTAATCTTTGATTGTCTATATCTTATTCCGTGTTTGAGAAGTATGTTTCTAATCTCTGTGTGACTTATCGAGTCTACAAGATTCAGTTCCTTTGATACATACCCTGCAAGTGCCCTTAAAGACCATGTTGAGAAGGGTAGTCCATAACCTTCTCTGGGATTTTTGGTGGCTATTTCAACTATTTTTGTCTCTATATCAACCGATATTTTGACTGGTTTGTGTTTGTGTTTTCTGGGTATGATTCCTTCAATACCTTTTTCATTGAATCGATGTATCCATTTTCTGATGTTAGCATCATGATGATTGGTTGCCATTCTTATTTCAGGAACTGTGTATCCTTTAGCTTTGAGTAAGATTATCTTGCCCCGATAACTGGAGTCTTCATCATCTTGTAACATATCATACAACATGTTTCTTTGATCATCGGTAATCAACCTACTGAGAATAGTATCCCTCATAATGAAGGTAATCCAAAATGGTAAGCTAAATGTGTTGTTGTGTCATACCTAAACAAGCACAACTAGTTTACAGATGGATGTATCTCGTCATTTACACTGCACTTAAGCTTGGCTGAAACATTTGCCAATATGAGCGTAGCACTAAAGGAAAAAGCGGGTTGTTTTTTATCAAAACAGTGCTGATGTAATTGATGGTCCCGTGTCATTATATCTAATTAAGAATCTGATTTTAAGTTAGGTAAATTGTTGTCGTAGTATCGAAGGCAAATTTGTAAAAACCTGAGAAAGAAAATTGATATACGGGAGGCCTAATAATAAACAGGATTTCTTTGTACAAGGCTCCCGAAGATGACGAATATAAACGGAAAAATAAGGAGAATTTAGAAATTAATTTAGATGAATCACAATCCGTAGAAGAATCAGAAATCATATCTTTGGATGATAAAAGATCAAAGAAAAGCAAGATTCCATTGAAAAAGAAAATTAAATTTGATGAATTCTCAAATACCATTTTATTTATTGCAGTTTTTATTGGTCTATGGCAACTAGCATATTTAAGTGGTATTTGGCCAAAAGTATCACTGCCATCTCCTATAATGGTGGTAGAATCGTTCTATGACCTAATTCTAGATAACACATTGTGGGTAAGTATAGGAATGACTCTTTATAGGCTCTTGATTGGTTTTGCTGCATCAATAGGAATTGGAGTTTGTGTAGGACTTGCAATGATAAGATTTAGTGGTTTTGGAAAAACAATGAGTTCTTTTGCTATAGGATTACAGTCTTTTCCGAGTGTTGCTTGGGTTCCTTTTGCCATCTTACTTATCGGTCTAAATGATATTGGAATATTATTTGTAGTCATAATGAGTTCAGTATTTTCAGTCATGATGTCTGCATACAGCGGAATAAGAAACATACCTCCAATATATTTAAAGGCTGCAAGAAACATGGGAGCTAAAGGTTTCTCATTATTTAGATATTTAATGATACCCGCAGCCACTCCTGCATTAATAATAGGAATAAAACAAGCGTGGTCATTTGCATGGCACGCTTTGGTCGGAGCGGAAATACTTATGGCTGCTGCGGTAGGAATAGGACATATACTGTTAATAGGCAGAGAATTCCTACTGATGGATCAGATAATAGCATCCATGATTACTATTTTCGCATTAGGAATGATATTTGATAAAGTAATCTTTGCAAAATTAGAAGATAAGGTAAGAGAAAAATGGGGATTAAGACAAGAGCAGGATATTGAAAATAAGTAGTTCGCCTTGGATCAACATTTCTTTTTCTCTTACACATCCTGCAATTAAACCCTGATAAGTAATGATAAAAGTGGTAGAATAATAAAAATAAGCCTCTATGGGTCAGGATCACAATTATTTTGGCAAAAATTACGTGTAACATACATTTTTTGCCTATTTCTAATTACTAATACATCCCATTTACAAAAAAATAGCATGGACTCAAAAGCAAAATTGGGTATTTCATTTGCAATAATTATAGCGGTTATTCTATCTTCTAATTTTAACTTTAATTGGTCCTTCTTGCTTGGTCAGGATAAGAGTACAACTGGTTCTACCAGTCAAAGTACAAATGCTAAGGCGGATTCTTTAAAAATTGGGTATTTTCCAAATCTAAATCATGCTCAAGCTATCATTGGCCTCAACAATGGAGACTTTGAGAAAGTATTAGTAAATGATAAAAATTTAGGTAACATCTCATTGAAAGAGTTTGTTTTTACGGCTGGTCCTTCGGCGATTGAAGCTCTATATGCGGGACAAATTGACGTTGCGTATGTTGGTCCTAGCCCAGCTATTAATGGATATGTAGTAACTGGGGGAGAGGGTTTACGCATAATCTCTGGTGCATCTAGTGGTGGCGCATCGTTTATTGTTAGAAATGATTCAGGGATAGAAACAGTTGAAGACTTAGGTGGAAAGAAATTTGCATCCCCTCAATTAGGTAACACACAAGATGTGGCTTTGCGAAAATATTTGATTGATAATGGTTTTAATACTGTTGAAAACGGTGGAAACGTAACAGTGGTAGCAGCAAAACCTGCAGATATTATCACGTTGTTTCTAAAAAAAGAGATTGATGGGGCATGGGTACCTGAACCAGTAGGCGCCATACTAAAAGAACAAGGAAAAGGATTTATCCTAGTCGATGAAAGGGATCTCTGGCCACCAGAAGGTAAATTCGTGACAGCTAATATTTTGGCTAGAACCGACTATCTTAAAGACAATCCTGAAATAGTAAAGAAACTGCTTGAAGTCCATGTCGATGAGACACTATGGATAAATCAAAAGTTATCAAAAACTAATGATACTGAAATTGATGAAGAAAATATTCAAGAATTAACGGTTGCATTCAATGAGGGACTAGAAGAAATTACCGGTAAAACTTATCCAGAAGACCAAATAAAAGATGCACTATCAAGGATAGAATTTACCTACGATCCTATTTCTGCATCACTTAACAAGATTGCCGAGGATGCTAACGACTTAGGATACATAAATTTGGGAAGCGACGGTGAAATAGATTTAGAAAGTATTTATGATCTTAGTCTTTTAAACGAAGTATTGAAGAGCAAAGGTCTGAATACTGTTCCATAATTGATACTGATAGTTGGCTATCTATTTACTATTGAATAGTAAATATAGAATTATTAGTAAATGGAATTGAATACTATCAAAATATGTTTGAATGGACAGTATTTGGTAGCACATTTTCGTAAAATCGCAAATATTTTCTAACCGTGGATATTATCGTGGTCAAGGATTCTAATGTCATTTTTCAAAATCACTCTCCTTAAATTTTTTAAATTTAGGTCATGACACTGAAAGTTTACAATAAGCAGAGGACAACTCGCTTGCCTACAATCATCAGATTTCGTCAAATTAACCACAAAACGATTGTGATAAATGGGCATGGATATGATGGCATGATATTATAATTTTTTGATCGGCGCAGAATATATGCTTAAACTGCACAATACTAAAAAAATGACACATTGAAAATGAATAATAAGTAACGCTATATGTTATACCAATGATGAATAAAAAGTCAGAAAGAATAGATATCCAGGTTCCAAAGAATTTTGATAATAGAGGAAGACATATAGTCTTGGTCTTTACTATGATCATTACTGTAGTAACATTGATATCAGCACCCATATCAATTGCCAGTGCCCAATCGATAGGTGAACAGAAAAAGACTTTGAGAATTGGTTACTTTCCGAATATCACTCATGCACAGGCAGTAATTGGGTTAAATAATGGAGATTTTCATAACACTTTAGGAGATAATGTTACTGTTGAAACATTTAGATTCAATGCTGGACCATCTGCAATTGAATCGCTATTAGCGGATAGAATTGATGCTTCATACATTGGCCCCAACCCTGCCATCAATGGATATCTTCTCACAGGCGGCGAAGAGCTTAGGGTAATTTCTGGTGTATCTAGTGGTGGCGCATCGTTTATTGTTAGAAATGATTCAGGGATAGAAACAGTTGAAGACTTAGGTGGAAAGAAATTTGCATCCCCTCAATTAGGTAACACACAAGATGTGGCTTTGAGAGCATATTTGATTGATAATGGTTTTAATACTGTTGACAATGGTGGAAACGTAACGGTGCTACCTATTGCAAATGCTGATATATTAACAGTATTTTTGAAAAAAGAAATTGACGGAGCATGGGTACCTGAACCTTGGGCAACAAGATTAGTTCAAGAAGCAGGCGGTAAAGTATTTCTTGATGAGAAAAGTTTGTGGCCAGGTGGTAAATTCGTAACTACCAATATAATAGTCAGGACAGATTATCTTGAAAACAACCCTGAAATTATAAAGAAATTACTTGAAGCCCATGTTGATGAAACCCTTTGGATAAACAACAATACAGCAGAAGCAGCAAAGGAATTTAATATTCATTTAAAGAAAATAACTGGTCAAGAGATTTCAGAAAAAGTACTAGATGAAGCCTACAGTAATTTAGAACTCACATACGATCCATTGAAGTTAACTCTCTTTAAGAGTGCAAATGACGCCTATGATCAAGGATTCATAGAGAAGGGAAAAGATCGACCGAACCTTGCAGGTATATATGACACGACCATATTAAACGAAGTACTTGCTGAAAAGGGCCTGCAGTCGATTGATAATACTGAAGCAATAAACAATGCCACAAATAGCGCCTCAAGTGGTGGGGCAATAGCAGATATAGTAGCATAGTATTATCCATCCGTGGATAGATAGTTACCTACTTTTTTTAGTATTTTTGTTGAATGTCATATAAATTTACTCATCATAAAATAATATCACATGTGTTTTTATTTTACTTTACGTTATTTAGCATAAGATCTTACATTTACAATTTGTAGTTCAAATCATTGTAATCTAAGATATTGAAAGACGTAATCAACATACTGATCGGGCAATGTACTAATAGGTTTTGAACGAGCTTTGGTTTTTCGATTGGAAAATCGATATGACTTTGACATCGCACTGGCTAAATTCTAGATATTTATTCAAATATTTGTAGACAATGGTTTCGTTGAATAACTCATATTTTTTTACAATTCTTGGTTTGAGAATGATGTATGATTACTAATTTTAATTACTAATATCAGTCTGATTTTTTTTCTCCAAGTCGTCATTTGTGGTTGAATTGCTGCTGATGAGATTAGAAGATCCGGGTGTCGCAATTGGGACCTCAGATGAAGTACTCTTTTCATCAGCATTGTTAGAGGAGTCGCCCTTTTCATCCCCTGTGTTTATTTCCTCAATGGTCTGTTCAAAATTTCTACTTAAAGAGCTAAATACACCTTCATCGCTTTGATCTGTTACCTCAAGAGACATTCCAGAAAACTCGTCAATAGATGAATTAATTGACAAAACAAAAATGGCATAAAAACATAACAGTACAGCTAACGATACAGTCTTGGTTTTTACTATTACCACGTATTCTAAATCCCTTTTAATTTAATAAGAATATTGAAGATATAATTGTTAAGTATGATTAATCAATAACATTATTTGTGAGCACGCCTACCAGATATTATTACATTTGATACAAAAAATTATAATTGATTGTGTAAAAGTCAATATATGAAGCCTTGTTTGCTGATTTTCATATCATTTATTTTATTACCAATGGTGAAT
The DNA here is from genome assembly GCA_030452275.1 of Candidatus Nitrosocosmicus sp. Classification (GTDB taxonomy): domain Archaea; phylum Thermoproteota; class Nitrososphaeria; order Nitrososphaerales; family Nitrososphaeraceae; genus Nitrosocosmicus. The sequence goes on from JAKDMR010000048.1 coordinate 6,120, forward strand.
TTACAAGGGGACTTTGATCCTCCTTCTGCTATAAACAGGCCAATTTTGTCTGAACGTGCAAACTTTGACCAAGGCAAACCGTTGACAAACAATGTGGCAATGGCCCAAGAAGATGACAAAAAGTTCATCTCAGGATTCGACACTGGAAGTTATCCAATAGGAATAACTATCAATTCCATCAGTCATAAAATCTATGTTGCAAATCAATATTCCAATACAGTTTCTGTTTTTGATGCAAAAACGGATAAGCTAACAAGTACCATACAGACAGGAATATTTCCTTATAGCATAGACGCAAACCAGTTTAATAATAGAATTTATGTAACAAACAGAGGATCTAATGATGTTACGGTGATTGACGGCGCTACAGATTCGGTTATCGACAATATTACAGTTGGAAAATCTCCCGTTCAAGTTGCAGTAGATCAATCTAGCAACTGGATATATGTTGCAAATATCGATTCAAATTCAATTTCTGTGATCGATGGAATAACGAATGAGGTTATTAGGACAATAACCGGGATAAATACTCCGTATGGTATCAACATTAATCCAGTATCAAATAAGATATACGTTTCAAGCATTGCCAATTCGACCATCACAGTCCTGGATGCGGATAATTACAGTTTCATAAGAAACATCCAAGTTGGCGATGCCCCAGTAGGAATTGAAATTAATAAGGAAAGAAACCTCATTTATGTTACAAATTACGCTTCAAAGTCACTTTCTCTTATAAACGGGACTAATGATGCAGAGATAAACACCACTCAGACCGGTAACTTCCCAGTAGGTGTGAAATTAAATCCAGTATCAAACAAGGTATATGTAAGCAACATTGGATCTAATACCGTAAGCATAATAAACGAAACATCGTTTGAGAAAATAAAAGATATTGCTGTAAATCCATCCTCAATTACAGAGAGAGAAGAATACCTTGTCTCTATTCCCACAAATATAAAATTCCCATTAATCGCGAGTTTTGTTGCCATCGACCCTATTACAAATCTGATATATGTTACGAATACAGCTTCTAATACTCTTTCAACGATAGACGGAGAAGAGGATGAACGCATAGTAAGGATAGGCTTTGAGACCAATCCGGATATTTCAGGATTCATAGAGTGCAATGGTATAAAAAATCTAAATCAAAACTCTACTACTATTGCAACTGACAATGAAGCAACTTGTACAGCCGTGCCTGAAAGAGGTTATATGTTTGACTATTGGTCAGGACTTGCCTTTGGCACAGAGAACCCCCTAAAATTTAATTCAAGCGAATATGGTAACATTGTTGCCAATTTTAAACCTACGCTTTCTACCGAACAATATATTTTCCTAATAGGGGGTATAACAGGCATGTCTTCGGTTCTACTTGGATGGTTTTTTAAAGGTGGTCAAAGGAGAAAGTTTAACAAACTAATTCAAATTACTAATAAGGCCATACAAGACGCGGATGTAGGTGACAAAACCGAAAGCATTATCAAATTAGAAAATCTTAGGAGAGACATATTTAATACTTATAGGCATGGGTCGCTAACTGATTTCCAATTTGATTTTCTTGATAAAAGATTAATCAATTATATAAATAAAATCAGTAATTTGTGATGGTTGATTTCAGCTGAAGGTTAGTCGTCCCTTTGTTTTGTGTCTTCAAGATATTAATCAAATAATATGGTTTGATATTGGTTTGTTATTATAAGAAGAGGAATGGTTGGCCTCTTTAGAACTCGAATACAGGGATGGATGATATTCATGCTGCTGCCAATTATACAATATATGAAGGAAAAAATAGGTGGTCAAGTTATGTGGGTTAGGGATATAGTGAACAAAAATCACCGGACTTTTCAATTGTCGTAAAAACGATTTTAAATGGCCTTTGCGCGTCTACATCATATATTCATGTTTAACAATGATCAATTAAAGGAGCTTGTAAAAAAGGCAAGAGAGGCCACTCCAAAAAGAAATTTTGCTCAATCGGCTGAAATAACTTTAGTATTAAAAGACATTGACGTCAAAAAAGGATTCAGTGTCAACGAAATAGTGGTGTTACCTAACCCTACCGAGAAAGGGGCTTCGCTTTGTATGCTCGCAACCGGAGATATGGGATTAAGAGCAAAGAAAGCAGGTGTAAATGAGGTAATGGAACCCGATACTCTAGATAGGATTGGGACAAATAGAAGAGAAGCCAGAAAAATTGTTCGTTCATATGACTTTTTCCTAGCAGATGCAACTTTAATGTCATCTGTTGGTCGGTCGTTAGGCCAATTTTTAGGCCCAAAAGGTAAAATGCCTACCCCAGTTCCATACGGAGCCCCTATAGAGAACATAGCAACAAGGTTAAGGTCGTCGACAAGAATACGATCCAAGAATCAGTTAAACATGTCAACAAAGATAGGAGATGAGTCAATGACCGATGAGCAACTGGTAGCTAATGCTAGTGCGGTCATCGCTTCTGTTGAAAAAAAACTCCCTCAAGGCGACAAGAATCTTAGGAATGCCATAATAAAGTTTACCATGGGTAAAGCATTAAAAGCCAGTACCATTGGCAAATAATAGGTAGGAATAATCATAATGAGTCAAACAGCCATCATCAACAAATTAGGAAGATCATCCTATCCAGAAAGAAAAGTTAATCTATATCATAATTTGCAAAACCTAGCAAAATCTTATAATGTAATCGCACTTTCGAGGATGACAAAAGTAAGGTCAGCCCAACTTATGGCAATCAGGAAAAAATTCAGAAATGAAATCAAAATAATAACGATAAAAAATAAGGTTGCTCAAAGAGCTTTTGAAGAAATTTTTAAAGATGTTAAAGGATTAGAATTCCTCAATAAGGAGCTAGAAGGTCAAATCGCTTTGATGTTTACCAACCTTAGTCCATTTAAAATGAATTTAACTTTTGATAAAAACAAAATTTTCATGGCAGCTAAAGGCGGCGATATTGCCCCCAACGAACTAGTCATTCCCGCCGGTAATACGGGGATAAATCCTGGTCCTGTTTTATCAGAGTTTAAAGAATCTAATGTACCAACCAAAATAGACCAAGGGACAATATGGGTGTCTAAAGACACGATTGTCGCAAGGGCTGGTGATGTTATCCCGCAAAAGTTAGCAGCTTTGCTAAGTAAGTTGGATGTAAAACCAATCGAAGCTGGAATATCAGTTAATTTTGCGATTTCCGAAGGACTCGAATTTACGGAAAAGGACCTAAAGATAGTAGTTTCAGATTACGTACAGGAATTGATAAAATCCTTCCAGGAGGCTTTATCCTTATCAGTAGAAGCAGCATACTTTACTAGGGAATCAATACCGTTAATCCTCATAAAGGCAAAACAACATGCATTGTCTCTGGCTTCAGAATCTGGATATACTTCGGCTGACACAATTGAACTGGTGATCCTAAAGGCCAACACAATCGCTTCAAATCTGGCGCATCAGTTAGATTCCAAGGGGTTTTCTTCCAATAAGTGATCCTTATTTTTCAAATAAAAAGTCATAATCCAATCCGAAGTTAGTTAATTATTTTTCTAAGTTTTGGTTTTTATTATTATTTCCTTGGTACGTTATCATTAGGTATTCGGTGCTCCCTATGGTTCACACAGATCCCTTCGGACCTTTAAAGATCAAAATACTAAAAAAACGTAAGTAAAAAGATACGATAAGTTACTATAACGTAAAAAAATGGATAAAGGTTAGCCGAAAAGAGACGATAAGCCTTCTAGTGCTTCTTCTTCTTTCTTTTCTTCTTTCTTTTCTTCTTCCTTTGCTGCAGCTCCTGCGCCTGAAGCGGCTTGGGTAGCTTGTGCAGCTGCTGGAGCAGCGGCAGCTATTGGGGCGGCCTTTAATGCATCCTCAATGTTAACTTCACTTAAAGCAGCAACCAAAGATTTAACTCTAACATCATCAGGTTCAACACCAGTTGATTTTATTACATTTTTTACATTATCTTCATTTACATCTTGCTTTAATTTATGTAATAATAAAGCAGCATATACATATTCCATGATAAAAGAAAATTTGACAAGCCCATAATATAAAACTTTATAAAATTCTTGAGCTCCGTGCCACTGCATAAACATGCTCCTTTAGTTCCTGGGACATTAAGGAATTCATTTTTTTTATCAACAATGTCCTCGCCTCCGACCTCTCTTCTTCTGAGGCCGAACTAAAATAATTGCTAAATAATTCCGAAAAGCTTTCTTTAATCCAGCCATCCAATACAAAAAATCTATTCTCATTTATCGGGATTACCTTATCGATCTTTGGGTCTATCATGTCTTCGAAATTGCCAGTATCTAGCTTATCAATTATGAAGAAAATACAATTGTTAGGCTCAGGGTTGTTTAGTGCTTCAATAGGTTTTCCTTGAGCCCTTCCTGACCTAATTCTTTCAAGCAGGCCAACGGGTTTTATGAAGGTACCTCTAACTTTGAAAACCTTATCATTATCAGAAATAATCTTTCCTATAACAACATAATTTGAATTTTCATCTCTTTTTACTATAAAAACAAAATTGCCGGGACG
>JAKDMR010000451.1 GCA_030452275.1 Candidatus Nitrosocosmicus sp.
TATATAATTCACAGTAATCTACCTTTATATAATAAATAAACATTATCATAAATGTGTTTTATTTATATTAACTCGAGTTTATCTGCCATAGTGGGTTAGGTCATCACATTAAACTTTTGATATAAGATAGATGATGGACGGAGCTCCTTTTAAGGTGAATATGCTTATGTCTGGAGGACAATGGAGAAAGCAAAATGAAATATTAAATTAAATAATCAACTTTAGATACCAATCCTGCCTTCTGAGATTTATGGTTGGCTGTTGAATCAATTTGTCATTATTTGTTTATTATTAAAGGTACTATTGTTCAGGTATGTACTAAAACGAACTATGTCTTCGGGGGAGAGATTTGCAAGTTTGATTTTTCCAAATCCATTATGATCAAAATTATCGAAATCATGGGTATAATTCTTTTTAAAATAATTGACTATAAATGAGGTAGTCTTTTTCCTAAACGATAACAAGAATTGGATGTCCTTAATGACTTTATTTGTTAAGGGTGATATCCTTGGGTATATCTCAATTAAGACCGAATCAACATTTGGTGATGGTGAAAACGATGTACGAGGAACATCGAGTAACTTTTTGATTGAGAACCTATATTGAGACAGTATAGAAATAGCCCTATAATTCGTCTCCCCAGGATTTGAAAGAAGTTTTTCAACAAATTCACGTTGTAATAGGATTATTCCCCTTCTAAAATTTCTCTGGCACAGCCATGTTACTGCATTTCGACTCTCATAATAAGGCAAACTAGAGAAGAAAATATCAAATGGAATGTTCAGATTTTCATTAAAACCATTAACCTGTAATAATTCTAAATTCTCATGTTTCAAATTTCTCTTACAATGAGAGTATAGAATAAAATCCAGCTCAAATGAATGCACAAATCTTGAAATTTTGCATAGCTCTGTAGTAAGTATACCCTTTCCTGTTCCGACTTCGTATACCACATCATTCCTATTGATTCTAGATTCTTGAATTATTCTTCTTATTATGGCATGATCGACGAGAAAATTTTGTCCTAATTTAGTCAGTTTTTTCAATGTGATCTCAGAAATGTAGTAACCTAACTTTTTGAATGGATTCCTATGAAAATTCTGGAATAAAAATTACCCTATTTTCTTACAAAGATATTCATTCGGGTTTCGCCAGAAATTTCATCGTAGATTCTTTTTGCAATTAATTTTGTTACATCTCGCAGTCCCGTCCTATTTTGTAGATCTGAAAATGATTCGAATTTTCGCTTATCTCTTTCATAAAGGATCGACTTCATGTATGTTTTACCTATTCCAGGGATAAGCTCTAGGGAATGAACCCTTGGTGTCATTGGCTGAGCGGAATTGAAATAATCTATAAATCGTTTTTCATTTACATTGACTATTTTTTCAATCACAATTGGTAATTCATTTTTTGCGGACTGAGAAATGTGAGTGTAATCAAGCCTACCCAATACACTAATAATTTTCTCTCGTCCATCTTTACCGATATATACGCGTTCACCAATACTAAATTTTTCGTTACTAATTCCTAATAATTCCAATAACGTTAAATGCTCTTCACCTATTGCATGAATGATTACTCCTTCCCTCATTCTCACTATTGAAGATTTTCCATTTTGAATATAGTCTAAAATGTAAGCATACTCTTCGAATTTTCGTGGAGAAAAAGTATCACCATGTCTACTATAATTATCTCTGTTTGAATTATACCTTGACAAAATTTGTTTTACCTTTACAATTATATAAGAAATGACTTTTTATTTAACTTTCAACTTGTGATTGAAGTTGTTCGTCCCCATTATTCTCATTCTTAGAGAGTAAAATGGATTTTATCTTTTCAAGTTTTTCTGTTACTATTAATTTTTTCCACCCAAATGTAAAGGCCCTTAATTCTTCTATGGACCGTGGCATTACATTTACCAATTCTACAGCCTCTTCATTGGTCAAATCACCTTCAGCCACAAGCCTTTCGACCATTTCTTTAGCAGGCTCGTAATCAACCTTTGAAAACTTCTTAGAGTAATCAAATGTCCAACGTTGAATTTGATCCATCTCATCCACAGGAATAATCTCTAATATTTTCTTCACTTCAGACAAAGTGACGATCTCTCTTTTTATTACTTCGGGCATATCAAGTACACACTTTTTAATTAGTTAGACAACTATTGGTCGAATATGATTAAGTTTTGTTTGCAAGTACTTTGGCTTACTACCAAACACTACGACGACTTTAACGATACGTCTGCCAACATGCTCAATTATTCCAACTTTGCCCTGAAAGCGTCTATGTGGCATAGTATTATGCTCGCTTGGATCTATGTCAATTACTACTTTATCACCTGGTTTATATTCTATAAGCAAATACGATACACCTGTTATTTTGTTAGATTTTGTTAATATCGATCGGGATTTCCTTCTAGTTCCGTGTGATGAGGGCATAACATCATTTTATAATACCCTAATATAAATTATTTACAATCAAAATAGAATATCCTTACTTTATCTTTATTTTTTTATAGGATCAGAAATTCCAGATTCGCCTATTGAAAACAAAATT
>JAKDMR010000452.1 GCA_030452275.1 Candidatus Nitrosocosmicus sp.
GAATCCGTCTAGACTGGTACCAACAAATACAGAGATTTTTACCATTAATCCTCTATATATGATTAAAATAAATGTATTTAATCTCCTAAAAATATGAAACAAGGGATTTTACAGTTAAGTTTTGTATAGAGCATATTTTCATAATGTGAAAAAAGTTTATCTATATATCTTGGACAATCTTAAACAAGTCCTTTTTTAGTTGCGAAAATGAAGCGGAAACCACCGGTTGTAAACCAGTATGATGTTCAGATTTGTTGTTAAAACAGTATTTTTGCTATTCACAAATCTAACTAACAAGAAGCGATGGATCGAATCTGTTCTTTTATTCATAGATGGTCCAACTCGATGGCTAATCAAAAAGTATTCATAGCCTTTCAAGGGTAAATATTACATGCAAAAAGACTTAATATTATTCTATATCAAATAGAAATTATTCATGACGGACAATGCAAGGTCATTTCCAGACTGGGAAACTCTATACAAGAACCAAGAAGTAGAATACATGCCGTGGTTTAGTGAATCTCTTGATTCTGATTTAGAATTGGAATTAGATAAAATGAAAATCAAAAAAGGATCCTTCCTTGATCTTGGGACTGGACCTGGGACACAAGCAATAAAACTTTTTGAAATAGGTTTTGATGTTACTGCATCGGATCTGTCACCTACATCAATCCATAAAGCATCAGTTCGTTATAATGACAAAATGAACAATAAAATCAAGTTTATAGTTGATGATATCATAAATTCTCAAGTAGTAACGAATTTGACTTTATTTTTGATAGAGGATGCTTCCATGTAATTTCACCAGAAAAAAGGTCGATATATACAGAGGAAGTAAACCGAATCTTAAAAGAAGGAGGAATATTATTCTTGAAATGCTTTAGCGAAAAAGAACCATTAAGAGATACTGGACCTTACAGATTTTCACATGATATGATAAAAAAAATATTTGAAAACAGTGGTTTCAAAATACAAAGTATAAGAGATACAGTATATCAGGGAACATTAAATCCATTACCCAAAGCACTTTTCATAGTCATTTCAAAGTAAATAGATATAACTTAAAAAATATATCACCCCGTTCGAAGCACGTAGATTCATCTGATTCACTATACAAGTGATCATAGTCAAATAATTGAAAAAATATGGATTTGCTAAGGATTTCTGAAAAGTATAGAGTATAAACCTTATTATGATTAACTATACGTTATGTCTAAACCTTTTCGCGGTATGTCGCAACCACAGATGATGAACCTAAATTCCGACATATCTTTGCTTGAATACAGTGATCCTGGTGCCGAATCCAGCCATATGTCTACAAATGCATACGCTTTTTTGAGATAACCACGCATTGTTGATTGATGCCTGCGATTCATCTCTTCTTCCATTCATACGACAATTGAATAATCAAGGCTTTTCACTTTCTGCTTTAGTTATTTCACACAGACATATAGTGGGACAAAGTGCTGAGGCTTTGCAGTCTTCATAAACGAGTTTCAAATTAATTCTATATTCTATTCACCTTGAACCTTGTTCTCAGGATTGTATTCAAGCAAATATGGATATTCAGAAATTGGCTAGAATTCGACTCTTTGATCATCTAGCGAATATTTGATCTGACTCATTACGTTATTTCAAAACTTGTAGGTATAGAGACTAAGAAATTGGATTAGAAATCTGAAATATGTGAAGAAAATTTTTTACCAAAAAGGACTTTTAATATACTTTTGATCCCGTCTATACTTATTAGGATCGCTAATACCCTATTACTCATGACTAATCCTTATTTACAAGAATATATTTTTGGATCAACTGAATTTATCAGAAAAAGAAAACAGGATCTTCAAATTAAGAAATCTGGGGGGAACATAGATGAGTGATAATAAAAAGGCTATGAGAAAATTAAAACTACATGTAGGAATGTCAATTGATGGCTGTATTGCAGGACCCAACAATGAAATGGACTGGATAGACTTTACTTGGGATAAAAAATTCCGAGAATATGAAGACAAGTTGCACGAACCAGTTGATAACATTCTCCTGGGAAGAAAAATGACTGATGAATTTATCACAACCTGGTCTAATTTTGTGAAAAAACCCGATGACTCCTGGTATGAATTCGCTAAAAAAATGATAGAAACACCAAAGATTGTTTTTACTAAAACACTAACTAAATCAGACTGGCCAAATACTGAAATAGCAACAGGCGACCTAAATGAAGAAATTACAAAGTTAAAGGGCCAAGAAGGAGGCGATATCATAGTTTATGGTGGTGCCTCATTCGATTCTTCCTTAATTAAAGAAAACTTGATTGACGAATATTATTTGTTTATCAATCCTGTTGCAATTGGAAATGGAAAAACCATATTTAAGGACCTGAAAGAGATTCGTAAATTATCCCTTGTTGAATCAATAACGTTTGACTCTGGAACAGTTTTGGTCCACTATGAAGTAAAGAGAAATTGAAAACATGAGATCTAAATAAATAGATGGGAGAATAATTAGTAGATCTCTTGCGTAATTAGTCAAAAGAGCTTTATTTCTGTCTAGC
>JAKDMR010000453.1 GCA_030452275.1 Candidatus Nitrosocosmicus sp.
TAACAAGAAATAAAATGGAATATGAAAATTCTTTAGGATTTTTGTTTAATGTTGTCCTATTCTCAAACTCTTTTTGAAGAGGATGCTTTATGGGTATTTCCTCAATAACCATAAAGTCTTCTTACTGCTAATTAGATACAAACTAGTATTTACTTTAAGAAAAATTAGTCATATCAAATTTAAATCTTGTAGTCATATCAACAATGTCAACTTGGGTAGAAGGAGGTAAAAGAGTTTTGTCGGCTCGATTTAACACAGATGCGCATACTAATGATAGATCGGATCCTAAATCCTTAAAAATGTTTGATTGGATAAAAGCAGCAAAAATAATAAAAGAAAACAACATTCAAAATGCAAGCATAGGGTTAGGTGTTACTATAGATGACGCTATCCTCATATTACAAAATGGAAAACCAATAAAAATTACGGGTAATATGTTTTTGTCCTTTGACTCTACTCCTGTCTTGATAAATAATGATAGTGGGGAAATAATGGATTGTTTTTTTAGCATTAATGAGCAAGATGTGGAATACAGCCATCCCTATAATCCGAGTTCAACAGACATAACAAAGTTATCGGGATGGCCGAAAGTAGCCCTTAATATTATTAAAGAGGCATTTTATTACAAGAGCATCCGGGAAAACAAATTCTCACAGGTTTATTTGATATGTCTACTTTTTTACTTTTGGAAGATATTAGAGTGTAGTTGTTTTGGTCTTTGACAATTTACAATAATCATAAATCGGCATTAAATAACTCGGCCGTTGTCATGTGCCTATTAGTTCTAAGCCCGGCCCGTTGTTTGATTATTTTGATATTATATAGATATACGTTATTGATCAATGTATTAGAACCCCATTACCACATGGAACTTAATCCCCACGCGCCCAAACTAAATGATCTCTTATATGGTAAGATAATAATGACATTTTACAACATTACGTATCTTCGTCAGGTTTTTCTACTTCCTTTTTGATTGATTTTAATGTTCTTTTTTCCTTTTCTTCTGGGGTGTTTTCAGATATTCCTACTATATTGAATTCCTCATATGCAAACTCATTTTCTCCGCTGTCATTAATCGAAGACATATCAGAAACTTTTATACAAAAAAGGTTACCTATCTATTCATGTCTTTAATCTTTCTTTATCCTGCGAGTCTTCGCTTTGTTAGGATTCTATTCAATCTTAAACCACTTCTAATATTCGTCTTAAGAATACTTGATCTGAAACATCACGTTATTTCAAAACTTGTAGATATGTAGTCTCAAATCGAATTAGAGAGAGATCATTAGTATGAAGAAGGTCTTTTATCCAAAAAAATACCATATGCTTTTGATCCCGTCCATACTTATTAGGGCCGTTGATGCCTTATTACTCATTATTACTCCTTATTTACAGGAATTTTTTGTTCAGTCATCTATGTTTATCAGAAAAAGAAAACAGGATCCTCAAATTGAATTGGGGGGAAAGTTAGATGAGTGATAATAAAAAGACTATGAGAAAATTAAAACTACATGTAGAAATGTCCATTGATGGCTGCATTGCAGGACCCAATAATGAAATGGACTGGATAGACTTTACTTGGGATGAAAAACTCAGAGAATATGATGATAGGTTACACGAGTCAGTTGATACTATTCTTATGGGAAGGAAAATGACTAATGAATTTATTTCGCATTGGTCTAATGTGTTGAACAAACCTGATGACCCCTGGAATGCATTCGCTAAAAAATGATGGAAACACCAAAAATTGTTTTTACTAAGACATTCAATAAATCAGAGTGGCCAAATACCGAACTTGCGACAGGCGACCTAAATGAAGAAATTACGAAGTTAAAGAGCCAAAAAGGTGGTGGCGATATCATAGTGTATGGTGGTGCTTCATTTGATTCTTCCTTGATTAAAGAAAACTTGATTGACGAATATTATTTGTTTATCAATCCTGTTGCAATTGGGAATGGAAAGACCATATTTAAGGATTTAAAAGAGATTCGTAAGTTATCCCTTGTTGAATCAATAACGTTTGACTCTGGAACAGTTTTGCTCCACTATGAGGTAAAGAAAAACTAAAAGTAAGATGTCTTTTGCTTTTACAATGTTATTTGCTAGGATTATATTCAATCTTGAATCGTATCCCCACTCGCCACCGTCAAATCTGACTGTTATGTTAAGTAAAAAATTTAGGAAGGATAATATAAAAAAATTTTTACCCTAGCATGGCATTATAGTCTCAATAACATCTTTTTGCGATTGAGTTTTATATATAAAATTCTCAAAATACATATGATAAAACAGGAAATATTTCGATGGAATAATACCATAATGGATGAAATCAATAATTTTCTACAAAGAGGAAATAAAAAGATAATTAATATTCAGGTGGTGAAAGATTTTGATGCTGTGGTAACTGGTGTAAATTATATAGTCTTTTATGAAGAAGGTGCTGACTTCACATTTTAATTTTTATAATTGCATACGAATTTCACAATAATAGTATTTTTCACAAATAGAAATAAAAATACTAAATCTAAAAAATGTAGTTGTCACTCA
>JAKDMR010000454.1 GCA_030452275.1 Candidatus Nitrosocosmicus sp.
ACTCGTTACTAAAATAGGTAGCGTGTTCGGTAGAAATCAAGAGGATATCTACATGAGTCAAATATAGAAATAAGTTCGTTTTTTTAAATCAAGTTTCTTTATATGGATGAAAAAGACAAAGGTCAGAAAAGGGGATTTAATTTTAATATTGATGAATTTAAAAATTTCTTGAGTTTGTTTAACTCTAAAAGGAAAAACCAATGGGCCAAATTTTTTTGTAGTTTTTGATTTTTCCTATAGCTTTGTTAATGATTTGTAGAGTTTGTTGTGGTGGAAGTAGTAGATGTGTTTACGGTTGAATTGGCTGCTGCATCTTTAACATTTGTTGCTAATTGTCTTGAATTTTGTTCGAACACTCTTGCTGTGTTTACTCCCGTGTTTGATATGTGTCTTGAAACGTCTTTTGCTTGTTGTAGTACTGGTTTCCATGCATCAAGGGTTGAGAAAATAACGTTGTTTGAAAGTCTAATAGTTGATACCGTGTTGTCTGCAACGTTACTAACAAATCTTGTATATGCTTTAATTGCTGCATCAGGGGTGCAGAATTTGGTAACTAATCCATTGTAGATCTCATTGTATGGCCTCCATGCTGACTGGAGAGACTTGACAACTTCTTTTTGAGAATCAATATATTCTTCTGAAATCTCTTTTGCGGTTTGTAATGATTGTTCTTGATAGCTATTTACAATGTTATTAATTCTTGGAATTTGGTTTCTAGTTTCATCAAATGATTTTTTGATATTACCTTTAGTTTCATCAAATGATTTGTTAACTGATTCATTTAAATCATTGTAATTATTATTGTTTTGTTCATTGGCATTATTTGAATAATTTTGGTTATTTTCTGTTTTCTTTGACATATTATCTATTGGTTACCGTACTATATAAACACTGGTATTAAACGGTTTTTAATGCCTAAAACTGACAAAACATGACCACAATTGGTGAAATGATTAAAAAAACTGATACACGGCTAAGATTTATATCTAATCAATGATAAATCAGCTCTATTTCAATTATATTAATCATCTGTTATAATTTTTATATATCTATATCATTACTATAAATAGGTATCTGGTTCAGTGGGATAAAGTCCCGTATGGTATAAGGGTCCGGTGGAAATATTAACAGTTCTGTGAGTTATTCGTCGATTTTTTATTTTAATTGTATGAAGTCTATTAAGACTACAATAAAGTTTTATCTCAACTCATCTTTTTATAATAGTATTGGGGCGGCCATCTTCCATAGACTGTTAAATAGACTCTGTTTTCGCTCTATCTCGTATTTAGAATTACTCCATAGAATTTGATCAATCTGTTCGTCTTGTTTGTTTAACAAAGGTATTACAGATATCACATTATCAGATATTTGAAAACTTTCTTCGATATTGGATAGATATCTTTTGTCACAATATCTCAATGATTTTAAGAAAGAAGCATTCTCTTTATTGAATTCGACTATTGCCCTAAACTTCACGCCTTTTTCTTTGGACAATTTCTCTACACGAAGAATTATTTCTCCATTATATTTCATAGTATAGGCAAGCATCCTCTTACCCCATTCTATATTTAGTTCGTGTATAGGTAGAATTAGAGAATCCAAACAAATCGCCAGCAACATATAAGGATTGCTAACTATTTGAGTAATTTTTGGGTATTTGTATTTAGACTCCTTTAATTTCCTAAATAAATACCATCTCAACATATTTTAATTTATTCAATATAGTTTATAATCTTCTAATTTAGTTATAACTATCGAATATAACTTAAATTATTCAAATTGTAATTTTAAATCATAGATCTATTAACTATCTCGTCCTAGTCGAATAATGGATTAAGTTCCCCATTATTAAAGAGGACAGAGAATAGATATTCTATATCTGTTAATCGTTCTCTCACTTCTTAATGTAATGGAATTCTAATAAAGGAGTAATAACACTGCGGGTTCGGTGGAAATCAAGGGATATCCACATGGGTTTGATGAGAGGTTTCGATTTGCAATCGTCAAATATGTTTATAGTGTGAATAACGCTGGACAATCCAGTATCGGACATATCAATATTCCCAAGAATTCCATTGCTAAAAGTCAAGGATGTTGACATGGTAATATCTAGAAGTAAAATTAATAGCCATTATTAAATAACCATTTAAAAGTAGAGATTTGTGAATTGGCAAGAATATACGCTATTTTGGTTTGAACCCTTTTCTAGTTTAAGTACCAGAATCTGGACAACAGAAGACGACGAATCTAATCCGCGTTCCCTATTTCATTCAGTGAATATGTGGTAGGAAAGAAAAGAATTAAAACGATGAGATCTTGATAATACAGACAAAGAATGTCTTTTGCAGGTGAACTAAAGAACGACTCGATAGACATTTGGAATAATATACTGGACCATATGTTTATTCAGGAAATCTCAAGCGATACTTTACCAAAAGAAAAGTTTATTGCTTATTTACTTCAAGACAGGATTTTCCTAAAAGAATTCTGTATTTTATTAGATAAAAGTATGAGGATGACTCTAGATAAGAATATAAAAAAATGGTTCAA
>JAKDMR010000049.1 GCA_030452275.1 Candidatus Nitrosocosmicus sp.
ATAGGAGCAGAGGGACGTCAACTGCACAGAGAATAGTAGAAAGGTACATAGAAGAAGGCATACATGGCCTAAGTTAAGTACAAAAGACCATACAACATCTTGAACAGAACGCTTCTATAGAGATTGAAAGAAAGATGATCAAAGTAAGAAAAGCCACAGGCTTTGGCTCTGAATAAACAGCTAGCAGGCATAGCTAACGATTTTGAACATAGAACACAGATACGCTCAGCAGCAAGACTACAGCCTATACAACATCCTAGCAAGACATTTACTGGTTGATGTAGAGAGAGAAAAAGATGATCAAAAAGAATACAAATCATTTGAACGGAACAAGCCTGATGAATTAGTGCAGGCTGCTTACAAGATAATGGCATACCGATACTAACTATGGAAGATGATCATTTCAATAAAACTAAATGATAGAAAACCCAATGCTACTATTACTATTACTATTACAGGAGTTATCCTAGATTTAGAACATGTTTTAATTTTAATAAGATTATCTGATTTCATCGTACAATATTATTAACAAGTAATTTAAAGATGCTATAATCTTAATCGACTCTGCTGATTTAATAATTCTAATCGAGCTTTATCAGATAATTTTCTTTATGTATTAGATTTTCTTTCGATTCAATTTAATCTTAATTTACAAAGCTATTGTATTTAGTTTCCACATTTCAATATCGCGGAACCTTAAAAAATCAGACAAAAGGATTGTCTATTGTTGCAAATCCATCTTTTGATTTAACAAGGTCATCAACCAATGTAGGTAACATCTTGTTATCATGTCCATGCTCGTCTGTTATCTCCATGAACAGAATTTTCTTGCTCTTTTTATGTCTACCGCAATATGGAGATTCAAATATACTGACATGCATTGGTCCGTAGATCGAAATAGATATTTTTTGATATCTAGACTAAACCGTCTTGTTCTCTATAGTATCGAGATATTGCCTGTTTGATATTGATAAGATCAGGGTAATATTTCGATAGTATGTTACATTTACCTTGTCTCCAACACTCTTCAACGGCATTGAGATAAGGTGAACCAACAGGAAAGTATTCGAGTATCATCGTTTTCACATTTCTTTGTAGATATTCCTTGACCATCCTAGATCTATGCTGAGTTGCTCTGTCTATGATCATTATGAACTTATTGAATTTCTTTTTGACATCTTCAAGATATGTTATAAAAGTCTGGCTATCAAATCTTTCTTCTTGTCTGAATAATTGTTTACCATCTAAATATAATGCTCCATAGACTATGGTTTTCTCATGGGAGCCTGTGACCATGACCACTGGTCTTTTCTCCCTGACAATTTCACATTGTCTATGGAAGAAAGTCAGCTAAATTTTTTAAGAAATAAGGTAATAATAGTGCTGCAAGACTCGAAGAAATTATATCGGTACCGAAACTCCTTCTTACAGCTTACAGCTTGTCATACTAATTTGAAAATAAAAATAAAAATAAAAATTCTAATAGTGATTTGTATGATCCTTTTAAGTAATATTAGACTTGACATTATATGAAATCTGCCAGAATTATAAAGCCAAAAGAACCTTTGCAAGTTCAAGAATTAGATACTCCTAAACCGAATGGTCAGGAGGTTCTTGTAAATGTTCATTCATCAGGAGTTTGTCATAGTGATATCCACTTATGGGAAGGCGGATATGAAGGAATAAATGGTCAATTCATGAAAACAACCGATAGAGGAGTAAAATACCCAATGACTCCAGGACATGAAATTGCAGGGGAGATAGATACTCTTGGGGAGAATGTCGCAGGTTTTAGCAAAGGAGACAAAGTAATAGTTTATCCATGGATAGGAGAGGGTTTGTGTCCTGCTTGCAGAATGGGTGAAGAGAACTTGTGTGATAAACCCCGGTCCCTTGGTGTTTTAACTGATGGTGGCTATTCAGAATTTGTACTAGTACCAAGTTATAGATATTTGATAAAAATAGAAGATCAAATGGATATCAATACAGCCGCGACATTGTCTTGTTCGTCTCTTACTGCATACAGTGCGGTAAAAAACGCATGTCTGAAACCTTATGATAGCGTTGTTATCGTGGGTGCAGGAGGACTAGGACTCATGGCCATGCAGTTAGCAAAAGCAGTCACTGGTGCTCGCGTAATTGCTATGGATTTAAATGATGATAAACTAAAAGGAGCTAAGAATGATGGAAGAGCAGATGAAACAATAAATTCTTCTAAAGTCGACGCTGTCAAAACAGTTAAGGAAATGACTTCTGGATTGGGAGCTGATGCAGTCATAGATTTTGTAAATGCGTCAAAGACTGTGGAAAGTGATATGCAGTTTATTAGAAAACGAGCAAGGGTGGTTCTTGTAGGACTGTTTGGTGGTGAATTAAAACTAAATTTAGTTAATATGCCCACTAGAGCATATAGATTGATAGGGTCTTATACTGGAACTCTAAACGACCTTAATGAATTAGTATCGCTAGCAAACAGGAAAATAATTAATCCGGTAATATCTAATCACTATAAACTAGATCAAGCTACTGAGGCATTAGATGCCTTAAAAAATGGTAAAGTACACGGTAGAAGTGTAATAAATCCTTAAGAAGGATCTTAAAATGTCACAAGAAATAGTAACTATAAATCCATCTACAGAGGAAGTTATCAGTAAATACTCTATTGTAACTACGCAAGAATTGGATTCAAAGATCAAAAAAGCGCACAAAGCATTTGGCGAATGGAAGAAAAATATTAATAACAGATCCGATCACTTTCACAACTTTGCGCAACAATTAAGAAAGGACAAAGAAATTCTGGCAATGACTGCTACCAAAGAAATGGGGAAAATAATAAAAGAAGCTAGATCTGAAGTTGAAAAATGTGCTTGGGCCATTGAATATTTTGCTGACAACGGAGAATCATTTGTAGAAGATGAGATAACAAATACCAATGCAAGAAAAACTTACATCAAATTTAGTCCCCTAGGTGTTATAGCAAGTATAATGCCGTGGAATTTCCCATATTGGCAGGCTATAAGATTCGCAGCTCCATCTCTAATGACAGGAAACACCACGATACTAAAACCCGCTAGTGCCACAATTCAGTGTGGAATAGAAATTGAAAATACTGCCAACAAGGCAGGGATGTCTGAGGGAGTATTTCAATCAGTTATTGGCAATTCTAACATAGTCAAAGATGTTATTGATTCAGAGTATATTAATGCAGTAACGTTTACAGGTAGTGTAAAAGTCGGATCCCTCATAGCTAGTCAAGCAACATCTAAGCTCAAAAAGTGTGTGCTGGAACTAGGTGGAAGTGATCCTTTCATTATTTGTAAGGATGCAGATATTGAAAAAGCTGCAGAAGGTGCGGTAAAGGGGAGATTTATTAATTGTGGTCAGAGTTGCATAGCTTCAAAGAGATTTATTTTGGTAGAAGATGTGAAGGACGAATTCCTAGAAAAATTTGTTTCAAAGACTGAAAAACTCAAGATTGGAAATCCAGAGTCTGAAGACTCTGATATTGGTCCATTAGTAAACTTCAAAGCGCTTGAAAAAATAGATTCTCAAGTAAAAGGTACTATAAAAGAAGGCGCCGAGGTAATTTTAGGAAGCCAGAGAATTGATAAAAGTGTGGGTTATTTTTATGAACCTACGATAATTAAAAATGTCACTCCAAAAATGAGTATAGCTCAAGAGGAAGTCTTTGGACCTGTAGCTCCCATTATTATTGCGAAAGATGAAAAAGAGGCAGTAGATATTGCAAATGATTCTGAATACGGTCTTGGTGCATCTATTTGGACAGAAAATCTAGATAGAGCTGAAAAACTGGCTGAAAATATCGATACTGGAATAGTCTCAGTGAATAACGTAGTTGCATCTGATCCTAGAGTTCCTTTCGGAGGCATTAAAAAAAGTGGCTTTGGCAGGGAATTGTCTAGATATGGGATGCTTGAATTTGTCAATATCAAATCCATTAGACTCTATGATCAATTATTCTCTCAACATCATGTAGAGTAGATAGATAAAAAAAGGAAATTTCAATGTCAGAAACTAGTACTAACAAAAAGAAGAAAAATATTGTAATTCTGGGAGGCGGCTTTGGAGGCGTAGGTGTGCTTAAAGATCTTCAGAAAAAATTCCAAGACAATGAAGACATACAAATAACCTTAATAAGTAACAATAATTTTTTACTTTTTACTCCAATGCTTCCAGAAATAGTCTCGGGTACAATTGAAAGCAGACATATAGTAACGTCTATAAGATCATTTTGCAAAAATGCAAAATTCTATGAAGCACAGGTTAAGGAGATTGACATGGATCAAAAACAAGTTACTATGACTCACATCATAGGTAAACATAATGTTGAATCTGCTAAAACTCACGACCATACGATTAATTATGATCGTTTGGTAATAGCATTAGGGAGCGAAGATAATTTTTTTGGTAACTCAAATATTGAAAAATATGGTTTTACATTAAAGACTATTGGAGATGCAATTCTTTTGCGTAATCATATTATCAAAGTGTTAGAGCAGGCAGTAATCGAGCAGTCTGATCCTAATTTAAGAAAAGCATTGATGACTTTTGTTGTAGTTGGAGGCGGATTTAGTGGAGTTGAAACAGTAGGAGCAATTAATGATTTTGTGCGTGAATCTGTACAAAAATATTATCCGAGTTTATACATGTCTGATGTAAGAGTCGTTCTTGTTAGCGCTACTGACAAAATTTTAGAACAAATAGACGAAGGATTAGGTCGCTTTGCTTTAGAAAAATTAAAAGAAAGTGGCGTCGAATTCATAATGAACACAAAGGTAAAAGATGTGACAACAGATAGTGCATTACTAGATAATGACAAACCCATTCCATGCTATTCAGTGGTATGGACAGCAGGTGTAGCACCCAGCCAACTTATATCAAATCTAAAATGTGAACACGATAAAAAACACAGAATAATTACAAATAGCTATTTAGAAGTAAATGGATTTGAAAACATTGTATACGCACTAGGCGACTGTGCATCTATAATTAATCCCCATACAGGTAAACCATATCCTGCCACTGCTCAACATGCAATAAGACAAAGTGAGGTGGTATCATATAATATTGCGTCATACTTAAAAAAGGAAATGGAAGGAAAAAGAAAAAATGATAACAAGATTAGGAAAAAAGAATTCAATTACAAGACAAAAGGAATGATGGCCGAAATTGGAAAAAGAACGGGAGTTGCAATCCTGTTTGGTAAAATCAAGCTCCATGGTTTTTCAGCATGGTGGCTTTGGCGTTCGTATTATTGGTTACGTCTGCCTACCTCTAAAAAGAAGCTAAAAGTGATGGGAGACTGGACTTTTGATTTGATCTTTAAACCGGATGTAAGTCAGATTCAGTAGAGGTAAAATGATATCTGTATGACTAATCTTAATAATCGTGAAGTTAACAAGAAGTTGAAACCAAAAAATACAGGGTTAGAAACGGTACTTGTGCTTCAAGGTGGAGGCTCATTAGGAGCATATGAATGTGGTGTTTTAAAACATCTTTATAAAAATAACATAGGGTTTGATGTTTTAGCTGGTTCGTCTATTGGTGCAGTTAATACCTCAATAATAACATCGGCTCAAAACGGAGGACAAGATGTTGCAAAAGTCCTAGAGGATTTTTGGCTTACATTGTCGCAGGCTGTATTACCACTTGAACCTTCATTATTCCTGCCTTTACAATCTGCTCCTCCTGATAAAATGACGGCTATGTGGTCTTCCATGCAGTCTATCTTTTTTGGTAACTCAAAAGCATTCTTACCAAAATGGTTTATGCCAGCCTCATCTAACTATTGCTTTCCATTTGACTGGACGTACCTATATGATACATCTCCTCTAAAAAAAACATTAAAAGAATTTATAGACTTTGATAAGCTAAAGAAAAATAAATTCAGCACAAATGATTTATCTCATAATAAAGAAAAGAGACGATCAAGACTAATAATAACAGCAACAGATATTCAAAAAGGACAACCTGTGGTTTTTGATACAGCGTATGTGGACATTGATGTGGATAAAATAATTGCAAGTATTGGATACCCATTTTATGGAATAAGATGGAGTATCACCGACGAAAGAATTCTTTGGGACGGAAGTCTGCTTACCAACACTCCTTTGATGGAAGTTTTTAAGGCCTCGCCAGTCACAAACAAGAAATTATACATTGTAGACGTATTTCCAAGAGAACAAAAAGAAATACCAGAAAATATGTTAGAAGTTTGGCATAGAGCTCGAGACATCATATTCATGGATAAGACCGATAAAAATATTGAAATGCTAAAAATAAATGAAAGATCTTTAAATCTTTTAAAAAAGGTCTATGAAATCATTAATTCTGAAGAAGCCAGAGTTGATGAAAAAACAAGAAAGAAGATCAAAATTCTAGATGACGAATATTCCAAATTAACTCAAAAATACGGTGCAGCCATAACCGACGTAATTAGAATAGGGAGAAAAGAGAGGGATTCTCACTATATGCTAGAAGATGCTGATTTTTCTAGATATAGAATAAAAAAACTTATCGATGAAGGCGAACGAGATGCAAAAAAGTTGCTTGCAAATAGAACCAAAGAGTTATGATGATCAAAATAAGAAGCAGTAGCAGAAAATCATATTACGCTTTAATATTCTTTATTTACCACTAAAGTGTAGAGTGGTTATTTGTTATGGTATTTGATGACTTTCCATTTTGGTTACGATTTGCCCATTTTATAAACATCATATTTATTGTTTTATTAATTAGAAGTGGAATTGAAATCCTAAGCGCATTACCAAAGTTGTACTGGAATGAACATGCCAGACCCGGAACAGAATGGTTAAAGTTTACAAGAAAAAAAATACCAAAAGACAGACTATGGATATCACTAGAAGAAGAAGAATCATTTCCTTCATGGATTGCTTTACCGGGACGCAAGAATTTGGGTTTGGGTAGACATTGGCATTTTTTTTCAATCATATTTTGGATTTTAAATGGAGCGGCATATTATGTCCTACTCTTTAGTAGCAATGAATGGCAAAGGTTGGTTCCGACAGATTGGTCCATAGTTCCACAGGCCTTTAATAATATGTTAACATATGCCACATTTCAAACTCCACCTGACGGTAACCCTTACAACGCAATACAGCAACTAACATACTTTATCGTAGTATTTTTTTTGGGTCCATTTATGATTGCCACAGGTGCAGCTATGTCGCCTAGTATCACTGCAAGGTTCCCATGGTATTCTAAGATCTTTCGTGGTCGACAGGTAGCAAGGAGTCTTCATTTTTTAGGTATGGTTTTTTTTATCATATTCATTATAATTCATCTGCTTATGGTTACAACAGAGCACTTTCCCGAAAACATGGGCAATATGTTTTTAGGTAAGCCGACTAGTTTTGGAATTGCCATAGGGTTATTTGTACTTGTAATTTTATCAGTAATCATAGTTAATGTTTGGGCGACAGGATGGTCCTTGAAGCGTCCTAGACAAGTTCAAAATATCCTTGGAAGTCTGACAGATAGACTCAAATCGGTTTTATTTAGAAAAATGTCGTCACGGCAAAAATTAGAGAGATCAGAAGTTTCACAATTTTTTAGAATCAACGGATATCCTCCAGATACAGA
The DNA here is from genome assembly GCA_030452275.1 of Candidatus Nitrosocosmicus sp. Taxonomy (GTDB): domain Archaea; phylum Thermoproteota; class Nitrososphaeria; order Nitrososphaerales; family Nitrososphaeraceae; genus Nitrosocosmicus. The sequence continues at coordinate 7,624 of JAKDMR010000049.1, forward strand.
TGAATTTAGATCATTGTCAAAAGATAACTTTGCAAACTATAATCTTGAGGTTTTCGGGTTAGTAAAACATCCACTAAAACTTTCTTTATTAGAACTTCATAATATTCAAAAACAACAGCAAGTCACAGAACATTTCTGTATCCAAGGATGGACTGCCATAGGAGAGTGGGGCGGAGTACCATTAAGGTATATAATGGAGCTATGCAAACCAATCCCATCTGCACGATTTGCTGTTTTTTGGTCATATCAATATACTAACAACCAGATTTTCTACGAGGTATTAGATATCGAAATATTAAAAGATCCTCAAACTATGCTTGCTTATGAAATGAACGGAGAATCTCTGAATATAGTACATGGTGCTCCACTAAGATTAAGAGCTGAAACTCAGTTGGGTTATAAAATGGTTAAATGGATAAAATCAATCGAATTCATAGAAAGTTACGAAAATATTGGCATGGGACAGGGAGGGCATAGGGAAGATAATATGTACTATGGTAAAAGGGCAGGGATTTAATTAATGATACTTTGAAAGAAATTGGATCCTAAGTTATTAATTTCTGCGTTATGGGATAGACAGAACAATGTACCTTGTTTAGGAGTTGTTAAGTAACACAATCAGGTACTCACAATCAATTTTGAACAACTCAATCAAATCATTAACTGGTTTGTTTTAATTTACAGTCTTTATATCATAATGAAAGTGGGTATCAAATCCATCATTCTGTTCTTTATATACAGCGTTGTTTGTTTCATCAATCTTTTCTTTTTATTGACAAGAAACATTTATTCACCTTATGAAAATAGCAGTGATTTTACAAATCAAAAAAGAAGGTGATCATATCACATTTATATATAAAGTCCTTTCAATAAAATGGTTATCCATTGACATTAGGAGAAGATGCAATTAATTTACATAAAATCTTGAGAGGTAAAATTGAAATTCATAATAAAGTGACACTGGATCACTTCAAGTCTACAAATATGAAAGACAAAAATGAAATAGATGTGATTTTGTAAGTTGGGAATAAGTTAAATCAAAAAATCTCTTTAGTTAACGAAATTTTATAAATTGGAGATATTTAGTCTTGAGTAAAATAGTTAACTCATCATTGACTACAATACTATAGAATTAAACAATAGTTGATGACGAATTTATTCTCAATAGAATAAATCAAAAAATTAATCACGGAAAATCAAACTTCATGTTTTTTAACTTTTCCATAGTTCTTTTTTCGCCCTGTTCGATTAGTTTTTTTATCGTTTTGGGTGAAAAATCGGCATTTTTTAAAATTGTAGGAGATTCCATTTCGCTTCTTACTATTCTTGTAACTGATTTTATTTCTGCACCATACTTTTGAATCAGTGTATTGTACTCCTTTTGAATACTCTTTATCTTAATATCGTCAACCCGCGAATGATCGGTATAATTTTCAAATACCTCATAAAGATTTTCAATTAATTTGATGTGCCTGGTCAATAGCTTTGCCATCTTTATACTATTTATATCCTTATTACAAAACAAAATGTCTTTAACCTATTAACAACCTCAGCAAAATTAGACGGAAGTCTATCTATTTTTTTTAGGATAGTTTTCAACTATAAAGATATTTTTGTCATTTCGTGGTGATACGTACAAAACCTCTCTGATTGGAGTACTGCTAAGCAAGCTGCCATCCCAACCATAAACATCCTCATCAACTTCTACCCATGGAAATCCATAGATAGGATATCCTGTACTTGCAAGAATATGCTTTACTTTAATCTCCATTTGAGTATTGTCAAAAATAAGTGGTTTTGCCGTTAGTACATCCACAGCTGTTATGATGAGTCTTAAAACTGACGGTAGTTCTTCTTTGGTAGCAGCCAGATTTAGCTTTTTAAAATCTATATATTTCTCAAGTGTTTTACCAAGTGGAGAGTGATCATAGAGATAGGTCCAGCTTCTTGGATCAGAATATTTTTTTTGATCACTAACTTTTTCTGATCCAGTTTTTGTACTTTCAGGTAAATTCTGTTTGTTATCTTTCCATGGCCACCACCACGCCCACCATTGTTGTTGCCGCCACCAAGACTGTAACCCCTGCTGCCACCTTGGAACAAACATCTTTGGTACTCCAAAAAAAGCAGCATTTGCTGAAGCAGATGATATTTTTTTAGGGATATACATTTTTGATTGAATATCCCAATCAAAAGTAAAGATATCTGGAATAATTTGTGAAGTACTTTCACCTATTTCCATCCAGAAATTCTCTAATTCTTTTTCCGGGTTTGGTGATTTACTTCCAACTATTATTGCTGCATTTACTGCTCCAATAGATGTTCCTGCAACAATATCTATTCTAACATTTTGTTTTACTAGTGCCTTAAATACACCACATGCAAAAGCTCCAAGTGAACCACCGCCTTGCATTACAAGGACGTTTTCAACCCCTCGTGAACTCTTGTGTTTGCTTTGATTGCTATCCTCTTTTAATTTATAACTCAATTTTTATACACACGAGAATAGTACAACATTTGTGAAAAACATATCTAAATAATCATTCAAGAATTGCTGTAGAAGATACTACAAACTAATTGAATTCACGAGGATTAATCACCTCATTCGCTTACCTTTCGAAGAGGTAGGACAGAGAGTGAAAGGAGCACCGTGTAAAAGAATAAAGGGAAGAATTTTACTCCCACTTCTTTCCATTGATCAAATAAGATTATACTAAAGTATGTGTAGAATTTGTTTATTCTGTTTGTTGAGCAGTATAACAAGGATTTGGGTCGTTACGTGAACATCCATGAAAATATTTGACCATAACCGTCTACCTATCATGTCATTTAAGCCTGATTTTATATACCAACCAAAAGTATTAAACGTTATCTTTTATAGTATAGACTATCTTTATACAATTTCATTCCTAATTTGTATTTTTCATTTCATTATTCCATTTGGGGTTTAAAGCGGCAAACATCCATTCACC
>JAKDMR010000455.1 GCA_030452275.1 Candidatus Nitrosocosmicus sp.
ATTTTGTTAATCCAAGCTATAAACCTTGTTCCTTTATTTGTGCTAAACGGTATAACTTATCTTTGCTTGTTCACGTTTCTGTAGAGTTCGTTTCTAGTCAGCATATACCGTATGATTACAAGTAATTCCTTCGCAGTCGCAACTATAGCTTTACCATGTCCCTTCTTGTTTCTTATTCGGGTATAGAATATGCCAAGGCGAGTATCGTATTTTATTGCAACAAGCGCACATTGAACTATACCATTTAGTATATATTTTCAAACCTTTCTCAACAAATAGTTTCTCATGTTAAGACCAAATCTTTTAGTTCTAAAGTACAAGGATATATTTTTCTTAAAATCTTCAAACGATGGATAGTGTTTTAGAACAAGCAGATCCCGTTTGGCTATGTTCCATACTTCTTCTAACATCATAAACTCAGGGGACGCTGTTGGAAGATACACAGGTATGAGAGTATCCTTGTTTTGTTCAAGGTATTCTTTTACTTTCCTTGATTTGTAATGTGGTGACGCTTTATCAATGAAAAGATAGCATCGTGGAAATTTAGTATGGATAATCTTTAAAAAGCCAAAGAAGCTATCGCTGTTGAATTTATTGTACTGTCTGAAAAGCTGTTTTCCTTCTATGCTTATGGCACCAAACAAACATGAATGCTTGTGTGAGCCTGTTACCCTTACCACTGGTCTTTTTTCGCTTCAATCAATCCAGACCCTTCGTACAAGCGAATCATAGAAGAGAAAGGATTCATCCATTGATACTATGGCAAACCCTTTCTTTTTGTATCGAGTACCTACAAGTATCTCGCTGGTCTTTTTTTGAAAGTCTCTTTCTCTTCTGCAGATGCAGTGTTTATATGTACTTTTCTTGGAACCTTCTGTTTAAAACCCCATTTTCTAACAATGCGGTAAATGTGATTATGGTGATATCTAACCCTTATTCCACTTTCTCTTAGTATCAACTCTTCAACCTGCTTTGTGGTCCAGCCTTTGTTGCTTTATCTTAGAATGGTCCATATCCTGTACTCTATTTAGTCAAGTGTCGTAGTGCCTGTCGTTATTCCAAGTTCCAAATCTATTATCTAGATATTTTGATACTGCTTGTTTCTGTTCTTCTATGTTTGTGTAGAATCTATTTGCACATACATCTGACTTTATCTGTTGGTTTATCTTTCTTTCATTTGGATTCAGATATGGAGCCTTCTTTGGAAGATAGACTACGGTAAGCCAATGTTTCTGTTCTTTGATATAGTCATTTGTCATTTTGCTTGTGTGAAATGAAGCATTGTCCCAGATGATTATCAATCGTTTCCAGCAATTTTTTGCGATATACGTTTTAATGTTTTCCAGATGGTCTATGGTATTGGTGGAGTTCATTCTATCGTAAAAATCATATATCAAACTTTGATTCGGCCATAACGCGGATATGTAGACAGAGAACTTCTTTCTAGTACCAGTATGCTCTATCTTTTGCTGTTCTCCTCCTTCAAAGCTCATAGATTTTCTTACACATGGTTTCTGTGTTATCACGGTTTCATCTTCAAATACAATTATCACTCTTTTTTTTCCAAAGCTGATGCCATCTGCTTGTATCTTTTAACTCTCGCTTTCCCTTCTTCATAATCGGGTCCATGTAACAGTTCCAATTTAGGTCTCTTACATCTGATACCCATGTCTTTGGTTATTCGCTGCAGATGTCTAAAGCTGATTTGGATTCCAAGCTCATCTGTAAGACATCTTGCAAGTGATCTTAAACTCCATGTGTTTCTTAAATAGCCAAATATGTGAGGGTCGTTAAATAACACTGAAAGGATAATCTCTTTATCCTCATCAGTTATCCTGGATTTTGCTCCACCTGGTTTCTTGTTTTTTAGTCCGTCTTTTCCTTCCTTGATGTAGGCAGCAATCCATCTTTGTACCGATCTGATGCTAATTTCATACTCCTTTGCTATCTCCAGATAGGTTCTACTTCCCTCACTTTTTCGTAGTACAGCCAAATATTTTCGATACTTGTCTTTCATACTGGTAGACTTCATCAATGAGTTTAACGTCTTTTTTTGCTGTATGGTAAGGCTAATAGTGGAAGGATGATTCACAAAATAGAGGTATCTTGCTCCCATTAAGCTTTGTCTATACAAAAATGTAAACTATGTTGTAAATTAAATATGACAAGAATCAAGTCACTTCACTTTCTTCTGATAATTCGGATTTCCTGCCGCTTTTTGTTTTGTCTTTTAGACCTTCTATACCTTCTTCATCATATCTTTTTAGCCAGTAACAAGCCCATGTATTGCTTCTATTCATCTCTTTTACAACGCGATATAGAATTTGATGATCACACCTTATTCTTATAACTAACAATTATCTTTCTTTGACTTTAGGATCCTTTTCTTTCTTGTAAAGATTAACCAAATTAGATTTGGGCGATAATGAAAATGACATTAATGACAGTAAATGACACGTACGGGCAGTAGATAGCTTTTGCGCTTTAATACGAAGGTAATAAACTGTTTAGAAAATATATACTAATTGATATAGAAAGCTTTTTACA
>JAKDMR010000456.1 GCA_030452275.1 Candidatus Nitrosocosmicus sp.
ATGAAAATATTTTGAAGAAGTCAAAACCTGATGTTTCTATTTTACATCCGTTACCTAGAGTTGATGAAATATCTCCATCAATTGATAATACTGTAAATGCTCTTTATTTTAAGCAAGCTGCTTACGGAAAAGAATTAAGGGCAGCTTTATTGTCCGCAATACTACATGAAGAACCTTTCTGATCTAAAAAGTTGTTACCAACTATTAATTTGGTATAATAATACTTTTTTTGTATTAAAGGATCAATCTCAAACAATAATCCATGACCTCTTTCATATATCATCGACTAGAGGTTTCGTTTATCGAGTTTAGTCGCACATGACTTCTGATATTCCTTTTATAATAACTATTGGTGTATTTTGTAAATGCAATGAGCTTTAACTTTCTCACATTTAATGAAATCAAACTTCCATTAATCTTTAATGATTAGTCTAAAAATTTACCAGCCGATTAAATTTTTGAGAACATTTCCCTGATCATGGGAAATATTGTAAATAGTTTGCTACTGAGTGATCTCTTTTAAAAACACTCTTGAATCTAGCTTAGAAAATTCTTGTAAATTAATATTTGCACCATCTTTCATCATATTTCTTAAATATTTTCCGGCTTCTTCTGATTCCCACCAATTTTCCCCGTATAATTCTTGAATTTTTTTTTCTAACTCTGCAGCTCTTACGGCAGCTAATAAGTAACTTGGTACGTACATTATTGATTCTGGCATTATATGGTGAAGCATCCAATACTGCCCCGGCATTTCTATATTTGTATATTTTTTAATCATCGATGTGTAAATTTTATTAGTATTTTCAATGGACCGGTTATTCGCCCAAAAATCCATTTTTGTTAAAGAGTTTGCAGAATAGAAAGTGACGAAAAATAATTCCATAAAACTATTTAGTTCAATTATTTTATCCAGCTTTCCTCTATTTGAAATCCTTAATTGTTTTTCTAAATATTTCTTGTTTCTAGTTAGTCTTTCCAAAAAGATTGAGAATATTTCGTTAACTCCCATTGGAATATGGTATTTTTTTTCATATTCTAATCTGGGATTAATTGAAGTGGCATGCATCGCGTGTCCTGACTCGTGAAAGCATCCTTGAAAATCAAAATAAGGACTTTCTTCTCTATAAAGAATTCTTATATCTGAAGGAATATGTATAAAAAAGCAGATGGGGGATGGATATTTATTTTTTCTATCCTCTGAATCAAAAGATATTTTTTTTACGTTCATTTTTAAATCCCTTAGCGTCTTGATAACAGTTGAAATAGGATTTACTTTAGCAAATTCATCTGAGATCTCTTTAAAAACTCTGTTCCTAAAATAGTAAAAATCATCATAATACTCTGGATTTCTATCAAAAATTTTATTAGATAGAGTGACTAGCCTTTCGTAAAATAGTTTGCTTGTTGCATTAGCTAAATCCTCTACAAATTCTTTTAACTTATCATATGATACTCCTTCACTTTCTAAATACCCCTGCAGAGGATTCATTCCTCCCTCATATTCGTATATATGTCTAATTTTGTTGAACCTCTTTTCTATAACTGGTTTTATCAATTCTGTCTTCTCAATAAAACAATCAAAAACATTCTTTCTATAATTATAATTTGTTTCTATCGCGTTAAATTGTCTCCAGTTGCTCCAGTTTACATAGTTATCGTCAATTCTATATCTCTTGTCCACTAGTTTCTTATTTCTGATCTCATGTAATTCACGTTCTAACCTTTTTGTTTTATCCTCTGCAAGACTTTCTAAGGATGACAAAAACAATTCTCTAGGTGTGTCAAACGATTTCAAAAATAACCGACAACCTTGAATCTTCAATTTTGATATTTCTTGAATTATGGTGGGATTATACTTTAGACCCGCAAATTGGTAATATGTTTCCTCATTTTGAATTATATGAGCGTTTTCTAATATGTTCCTTATATTATCTATTTTCATGAATTGATTGTAAAAATTAGATTAGAGTGACCTTATTTATATTTGCATTTTTAGTCTATTTCATAAATTTCAAAATAAGTTTCCCGAATGACCTTTTGCTGTTCAATGAATGGTGTCTGACCCAGTCAACTAATTCCATATGAATGGGCCTCTATTGTATACCAATAAATACAATTTAAATTATATCAAATAAATGAATGCGGATGCAAAAGATCAACAGTCTGGTTGTAATGGTGTGATTCTGCTATCTACCTTCTCCGATGAGCAATCTTTAATCAATCTCTCTAAAACACTTGTAGTGGAAAAGAAATTATGTGCATGCGTAAATTATACAAGAATAAATTCTTTGTATGTTTGGAAATCTGAATTAAAACAAGAAGAAGAAATAATCGCTTTTTTTAAGACCACCTCGAGTTGTATCCAAACATTGAAGGCTGAAATTCTAGCTCATCATCCGTATAAAGTACCTGAAATTGTCATTATTAAGATGGATGATGTTTCATCGGAATATCTTTCATGGATTATTAATAATACACACAAGGGTAATCCTAATTTCTAATTTGGATTGATATTATACTATTGAATTTTTCCACATACCAC
>JAKDMR010000050.1 GCA_030452275.1 Candidatus Nitrosocosmicus sp.
TGTGAGAAGATGTAATAGATCCGAACGTAGATTAACATCCTCTTTTTTATTAGTTGCAATAAAATTCCTTTGTGCTTCACCTTTTAATTTTAATTAAACAAAATATTGAATATAAAGAACACTACAAAGTTATAATCAAGAATAATTTTTTCATCGGTACCATGAGACCATAATAGGCCAGATTGTAAAATGCTGCCAAGGCAGCTACTTCCGTCCCGAAAAATTGAGATGCAAATACAACTACAAGTGTGTTATTTATATAACTCATAATTACGAAGCCAAGCAATTCTAGATGATTTATCCTTTTTCTCTATAACATAGGATGTGTAATATCCTGCTAATCCATATACAAAGAATAAAGCAGATGCTGCAATAAGCATTGTTATTACAAATGAATATTCAGAAGTGAAATAGTCAGAGAATTTGCATATATTCCTAGATTCATGAACGATATTAGAATGACTGAGGGAATGAAAGAGCTATCTTCAATTTTCTTTGCCATCTTTGGAGCCTTGCCTCTCACTAACCAACCTGTAAATAAAGGTAGGAAAAGAGCTTCAGCTAATAATATTATCATATCTACAAGAGGGATATTGAATTTTTCTACATCGACCAAAAAATATACCAGAGAAGGCAAAACAAAGGGAACGACAATAGATGATGAAATTATCATTCCCACGACTAGCGGCAATTGACTACTTCTCTCAAAAACATTGATTACAAATGATGCTCCCAAACCCGTTGATATTCCTGAAAGCAGTAATACAGGAATAGCAAGTGATGGATAAATTATATTCGTAACTGCATATAAAATAAGAGGAATTATCAAAAGCTTGATTACAGTTAACAATATGATGGGGAGGGGTTTTTTAAACTGTAATCCTAGCTGTTGAGGATCCATTTTAATTAAATTTAAGAATAATGAGAACCCCAATAGAACCAAAAGATAAGGTTCAAATGTTATTCCAAATGATGGTACCAATATTCCTGTTACCGTGGATATAGCAATCGCAATAAGAAGAATTAAATCGTCTTTCTCTAATCCGGATGTCGGTGACTGCGGGTTGGATCTATTATTTGGCACTTGCTCTTTTTTCTTTATTTATAATGTATTTTAAGAATATTCATTTGTTGAAAATAAATTGCTAAACATTTGGAATAATATGATAGGTATATGAATTTACAGTTAACTAACTAGATTCATACAATAATCATAATTTCAATAACTATTGACAACTATTGATATGAAACTGATTCATAAACTCAATCAAAGTTAATTTTTGAACTAACACGGGAATCCATATACATCAGTCAATGCAACTATTTTTTCTTTCTAATCAAGTAGATATTTGTTTATATTGTTCGAAACTTATTGTGATTTGATGCCTTTTAATCGTATACTGGTACCTTATGATACCTCCAAGTTGTCCATCAGGGCCTTGGAAAAAGCCATAGAATTATCTACGGTGGATAAAACTCAAATCTTTGTGCTGCATGTAATTAACGAAATTCCTTTACCGATTCATTTTTCAAAAATAGAGTCAAAAAACAATGAGGTGATCATATCTCCGTTAGTTAATAAGATCCATAATGAGATAAATAATGAAATGATTGTGATTATGAAGGATGTCAAAAACAAGTATACTGAAAACAATGTTTCTATTACCACAGAAATTAAAATAGGTGATCCTGCTGAAATAATTATAGGCTTTACTAAACAGAATAACATCGATCTCATTGTAATGGGTAGCGTTGGACATAAAGGAATTTCAGGAATGCTTAGAAAATTAGGAAGTGTTGCAAGAAAAGTCGCAGAAGAAGTAGAGTGTGCAGTGTTGATAGTAAGATAACGATTGGATCGGTTTGATAATACAATAGAATCTGATTATGTAGTATAAGAAATAGGCAAGTTAATTAATGTCATTTTTAATTCAGTCCACGGTAAGGAAAACTATGCAAGTAATATATTTCGACAATTCCTCCAAGTACACCTAGCTGTTATATATTTGCTCAAGTAAATGGTGCATACTTTCTATGAAATATATTCTAATACCATTTACGTCATTATGTATTGATGTTTATATTCTGATATGTTCTTTCCTCCTTATCTAAATGTAATTGTACAAATGAAAAGCTTCAAATTTTCTTATTAAATTACGAATACATCTATCTTTTCTTGCTCTAATAATTGTTTTATTTAACAAATATCCAAGACAACAAACATTCATGAAACATAAATCAATTATTGCGACATATCTTATTAGTACACTATTGAATTTTAAATATGTTTGAATACTTGATATTATCTTTACCAATGCCATCCAATGAAACTATTCCCACTCTATTCGCATGATACTTTTGGAAATGATAGAATGTTTGTTCCCAGGTGGTCACCAGAATATGTCTTAACAGATGAAGAATATTTCAAACCGCAAAAATGGACGTACCTATACGATCACTTGCCATTGACAAAAACTCTGGAAAAGTACGTTGATTATGACAAATTAAAACCAGGTGGAAATTCTAGAATGCGTTTAATTTTAACTGCTGTAAATGTTTTGACTGCAGAACCATTAACATTTGATAGTTTTTTACAACAAATAACACTAAAACATATACCTTGCAACATCAGCTTACCCGCTATGCAACTTTCGTTGGATAGAAGTCGAAGATGGAATATATGCATGGGATGGTAGTCTACTTAGTAACACACCATTAAGAGAGGTAATAGCAGCTTCACCAGTAAAAGATAAAATGATATGTTTGGTAGAAAATTATCCTCAGAGAATATACAGTCTTCCAGAAAATTTGCCAGATGTCTATCATAGGGCTCGCGATATCATGTTTTCTGATAAATCCAAGCATAATGTAAGAATGTCAAAAGTAGTATCAATGTATTTGAATTATATGGAGGAGATTTACCAGATAGTAGAAAATAATATCGATAAATTGCAATTAGACGAAAAACAGCTTAAACGAATACGCCGTAAATATAGAAAATATAAACAAGAGCATGGAGATGAAATAAAGGAAATTTATTACATAACTAGGGACGAGGCCCATCCACACCTTTATGAAAATGCGGATTTTTCGCCAGCAACAATCAAAAATGCAATAAGAGAAGGAGAAGAGAAGGCAAATATGGTTATCCAGAATAATAAAAGGCGATAACATTGGTGTAGTTGGGAAAGGTATGCGGATTTCCTTTTTTTGTATAAATATACTGGTTATCTGTTAATTTTATAATTTTATTAAGTATTATTTTTAAAACATCAAATAATACATTCTATATCTTTGGTTATTTTGCCTAGTCCAATCAAAACAAAAGGTGTAGCCCATATTGCTTTTTCTTAAGACGCCTGTAATTCTTAACCAACTTAAATAAAACTTATAGAGGATTCTCAAAGAAATAATAACATACTCAAAAATTGTCCAATTTCTATTTGTGACTAAATTTATCTTATATTGATATATCTATTCTTTAGCCATAAATAGGAAGATAAGGTGAAACTCGAATTTAATAGGCTTTGAATCCATATGGTATTTAGAATGGGTTAGAATTAATGAACAGTCGAAGCAAATTTGTACAATTCCTACAACAATTGGAACCAAATATTGTCATTATTTTTCCGTTCATTGATCTTATATCTTTATTTTAAATATCTTCTTGAACTATACATGATTCAGGTTCAAATTTCAAAGATACTGGTATGTATAGACGGTTCAGAACTATCCAAAAAAGCTGGAACCTTGGTCATAAATGTTGCAAAAAAATGTAAATCTAGATCATATGCTCTTTCAGCTTATAATGTCCCTGATTTACATGATCTATACTCTGAACGGAAAAAATTCATCCATGTCGAATTAGATGATAAAATAACAAAAGCTAAAGAACTTCTTGAAATAATTACTAAAGAAGCCCGAGGTGCGGGAGTAAATATGCAGCCAGAGTTTATCAATACAAAGCTAGCCTCAGAGAATGCAATTATTGAATTTGCTGAAAAAGAGAGTATAGCCATGATGATCTTGGGTTCAACTGGAACCTCGAGTCTTAAAAATACTAATAGGCAGTGTGGCGTCTGCAGTTGTAACAAAAGCCAAATGCATTGTAACGGTAGTTAAATAGATAATTGTTCAAACATTTAAGTCAAAAACACACCTTCGTCATGTTTGAATTATCACTCTAAAGATATTTTCAAATTATGCCAAATAGATGGGTATATCAAGTATAATCAATAAATGTTGAGGTATCAATAAACATGATATCACGTAATCTTATCACAAGAATCGGGTTATTTTTGGGGCCATTCTTGTTCTTGATTGTTATTTTTCTCCCAATACCACAAATAAACGAATTGTCTATGGAATCTAAGGTAGTTTTGGCAGCAACTCTCTGGATGGCCGTCTGGTGGATTACAGAAACAGTTCCTATCTACGTAACCGCTTTATTGCCTCTAATAATTTTTCCATCACTTCAAGTTACTAGCTTCACAGAAACCTCATTTAATTATGCAGATCCTATTATATTTTTATTTCTGGGGGGATTTCTACTGGCCAAGGCCGTAGAAAAGTCGAATTTACATAAACGGTTTGCATATAACATCCTAAATCTCTTTGGTACCAACCCAAAATACATTGTCGCAGCATTCATGATAGTAACATGGCTTTTAGGAGCATGGATGAGCAATACAGCTACGGCTATACTAATGCTTCCAATAGCGTTAGCAGTGATTTCATTGTTAGACAATGTGGAAAGACATAGCAAGTTTGTAGTTTGCCTATTGCTTTCCGTGGCGTACTCTGCGAGTATTGGAGGGGTGACAACACTAATAGGAACCCCACCCAATGCCATCTTTGCGTCCTTAGCCAACTCCATTGCCGGCGTAGATGTAACGTTTAGTCAATGGCTCCTTCTTGGATTACCAATTGGAGGAATATCCCTTTTTGTAGCATGGCTCTATATGATCAGGTTTGGTTCCAAAATTACAGATATAAACTCAGATATTATAGGAGACAAGAATGTAATCAGAAAGAAATTAGGAGAACTTGGACATATTAGCAGGGATGAAAAATTAGTTGCTATTGTCTTTGTTTTGACAGCTGCTGCATGGATTACTAGAGGGTTGATCTGGAAAGACATCTTACCAATGGTGGATGATTCGATGATAGCAATTGCCTCAGCCATTTTGCTATTTTTAATTCCAGCCACCTCATCATCAACATCATCATCACCATCAGACAAAGAAAATCTCAAAGGATCAAAGTTTGAACACATCTCAAATAGCATGAGGAACATATCCTCTAATGGGAGTCAAGATAGTAACAACAATAAAAACAATGTTAACGGTAATACATCTTCTAGATTGTTGGACTGGAATACCGCTGTTACTATTCCTTGGGGAGTTCTTATTCTTATAGGTGGAGGACTGGCCCTTGCTAATGGATTTACATCCACCGGCCTTGGCGATTGGATTGCGGGACAGTTAAGTTTTCTTGGGGATGCAAATTACATAATAATCATACTTGTGCTTGTAACATTGGCTATAATACCTACAGAAATGATTAGCAATACTGCCACTGCGGCATTGTTACTTCCTATATCGGCTTCGCTTGCCACCTCTATGGGAATAAACCCGATATTGTTTATGGCACCTGTTGCAATAGCGACAAGTTATGGTTTCATTATGCCCGTTGGAACCCCACCCAATGCAATCGTCTATTCATCTGGATATATATCAATTGCAAAAATGGCAAGAGCGGGTATCCCGCTGGATTTAATATCAATTGTGATGGTGACAATACTAACAACTATTCTAGTTCCGCTAGTATTTTGAGGTAGTAATGGACAATTGAAAAATATGTTCATATTTTTTTCTCTAATTGTCATCGCCTTGAGAAAGTACTTTACGAACAATTTCAGGTTCCTTTTCTTATTAGTGATTTTTCGAATAATGCGATGATAATTATTTCAAGCATTCTCAAAATGGATCCAAAATACAAGAATTTAATGCAAATTGATAGTTACCTTTAATACCTTTTGTCACTATGCTGATTGGAAAGGAAAGATAAGAAAACATTGGCTTGGAAATCCCAAATACCTGAGGAAGATTCCGCATTATCTACTCTTGATTCGGGTACAATGGAATTTATGAAATGGTTAATAGCAAAAGATACAAATTCTGGCGATACTTTGATAATAGTCAAAGATTATCTTGATGATAAATATGTAATCTTATTTGACAAGAGTATTTCTAAAGATGTTATTGTCAGTTACAGGGATGGTATGCCGTTGTGTATAACATGCGATGCTGACGATTGTGGTCATGTCGGATTTGCTATTAGCTTGAAACAAAATTATGATAGGGGCGACCGTAATTTTTTACAGAATCACTAGTAACTTTGAACAAAAAACATTTAGGCTTTTGAATTATCCTTTATTATGAAAGTGGTTTGTTTGAACCATCATCGGAATTGGACGGTTGTTGTTGTAGTCCCTTGTCTCTATCTTGTTCTTTTGCAAATCTCTCTGTAAATTTCCAGCCGTATTTGACGACATAAGGTGCAATGAATGTTGTTATGATCGTCATAGTTCCTATCATTGGTAAAATAATTGGTGTCGCTGCTCCAACATCAATTCCTCCCTTTGCTACAACTAGTGCTATTTCGCCACCAGAAGAAGAACACCCTAACGCGGTTCTTGTGGAAGTAAGATTGTTTAACTTCTGAAGTCTAGATGAAATATACACCGTCACAAATTTTGCGGCAATTGAGACGCCTATTAATATTAATGCGGGAATTATAAATAGAGGAATTAGGGAAAAATCCATTAACGCACCCACAGATACAAAGAACAATGCTGCAAAAATATCTTTCACGGGGTTAGCTAAAACGCTAGTTACTGCGTGAGATCTAGACTCTGCAACAAGAACACCCGCAAAAAATGCCCCTGCAGCTACGGATATTCCCAATTGAAATGATATAAAGGCAAACCCAAAAGCCACTCCTACTGCGGCGACTATTAGCACATCATGCTGGTTGGTCCTTGCGATAACGTCCATTAATCTAGGAATTATTTTTGAGCCCACCACTAATACTCCTATTATAAACCCCAGGGTTATTCCTACGGAAATTATAACTTCATTAATAGAAATTTCTCCACTCGCTCCCGCAGATTGAAATATTGCTAGTAGTGAAATTATAATAATATCTTCAATGATGGTTGTTCCCAAAATTAAAGTAGCAGACTCATCTTTCATCATGTTGAGCTCTCCAAGGACCCTCATTATAATAACGGTGCTTGTTACTGATATTGCAAGCGCGATAAAAAGACTATTGTAAAAGCTCAATCCCAATGACTGAGCAACAATAAATCCTATGGCTAAAGTTCCAAACGCTTCGGTGGAGGCTATAACAATTGCTTTTCTTCCAACATCCCTGAGTTTTCGAATAGGAAATTCCATGCCCACGGTAAAAAGCAAAAGTATTACACCCATCTCAGCAAAGAGGTTGAGAACATCTAGGTTATGGATAAGGCTAAATGGTGGACTATGAGGACCAATTATGATACCCGCTACAATGAATCCTATAACTACAGGTTGCTTTAACCTGTAAAAAGCCAAAGTCATTACAGAGGCAATAATCATTATAACTGCAAAATCTTGTAAAATCTGTGCGATAGGTACTTCCATAAGAAAAGTAGTATTGTACGTTATTTATAGAATTTTAAACCAGTCAAGTATGAGCAATTATTTTCTCAAGGCTATCCTCTTTAAACTTCATTTATCAATACCTTCTGGATCGATTGCAAAGACTTCTTAGAGTTATTACAACAAGACATCCATATCTACCATCTATTTATTTTTTGATTTGATTAAACTGGATGGTTCTAAAGATTTTATATCAATAGAATATGTATTCCTTGAAATAAGAATTGCATACTAAACAGGGGAGCATTTAACCATGGTTGGATGCACTACCGTTATTTTTATCATTTCCAGTATTCTAAGGAGTTATAATCGAGTGGGTATTTTCTATAGATGTTGTGTTAGCTCCTGAAGCCGAATCACCTACCATGCCGGTAGATTTTGATTTATTCGTATTTGAATCACCTTGAGCATTGACACTCGATGCTACTCCAGAGATTGTTGTCAAAACTATGAACATTGCAGCAAAAGATCTTAAGAATAATTTATTGTTCATAACACAGTTACTTGAAGAATATCTTTTATAATGCCAGATCATTATTCAATATCTACTTTAATCCAATAACTTTAATCCTCGATCCATTGATCGAGGATTTATTTTCTTTTCTGTTGGAACTGAATAATCATAGCTAATTTCATTCCCATATCCATGGTCATATCGCCACTCATCAGTACAAATCCATTATTAGATTAAACTAGAGAGAAGGTCATCATACCATTAGTTTTGTTATTTGAATCCTTCAAATATTCATTGAATGATAACCTCTAAGAAGCATAAAAATCAATTTTGAATCAATGAATGACCCAATTCTCGTTTTCTACATAGCAAATTCTAATATTTAGCTATTTGGTATAACAGGTAAGACTAAATCCTTGATCATAAGCAATAGTATCTACATTAAAATGCCAATATCATCTTAGGCCTTCCAATTCAATTCCTGAAATCAAGTCGTTATCAAAGTTCAATGGAAGAATTTGGACTCGTGATAGATATATTACGAAACCCACCGGGCCCGTTTGATATGTATACTGTTTTTGCATTATAGTTACTGTTTTGATAGATTAGGTGAATGTGAATAGTAGATATCGCAAGTAATACAGTAATGGCCTACCCTCTTCCATTATTCTTTAGCGCCCACTCTGATATAGATTGAGTTTAAACCTTTGTGACAGATTGAACACTTTGTCAATTGAATTTAGGATTATCAGATAAACATAAAAGTATGAATATGATAGTTTCTGTCTTTTTAGAATACCAAAACCTATTTCCTTGATGATAAATATCTTAATAATAAGCACCTAATCCGTCAAGGAGATTGTAGTCGATAAAGCTTCGTTATTTCCAGGAGACTTATCTTGCCATACAACAAATAAACTATCATTGCCACCCTCTTTGCCAGATAGTACTGTCAGAGATGGACACTCAGAGATTCCAGGATTATTGCTTATGTTAATTGCAGTTGTAAAAATGTTCCCGTCATCAGGACTCTTCATAAAATAAATATCTTGATTTTCTCCTACGGCGTCCTCAATTGGTGTAGCTTGGATTGTCATAAATAACTCACCAGAGTGTTCTATTATCTCCACATTAAGAGGATTTTGAAACTGTGCTTTGATAAAAAAAGGCGGTGTAAAGGAGTCTCCATTATTAGTACTTTTTACAAAATAAACCCCATCACCTTCTATACCTGAGATATCACCATCATCGGCCTCAAGGCTAGTGGCTCCACTTTTAGATTCCATATCGCTTCCATATATAGTAGTAGATGGATCCGGAGAACCCCATAATGTGTAGACACTATTGTTGCTAGCAGTCATTTGTATTTCACCTGGCTCAGCTTCAGCGTTTATTTGGACTTCTTTATCAAAAGTAACACCATTATCAGTACTTTTTACAAAGAAAACTCCTTCTTGGGGAGTATTATTTTTAGCGTTATTGTTATCGGTTTGATTACCTTCGATAAGTGATTGTGCTTGGTTATCAACATTCCATCCTACGTAGACATTGTCTGCAAATGATGATATTTTAGGAAAAGAAGACTTTACTGCGTTATTACTAAGACTTGTAATATCGCCAAATGTCTCTCCTCCATCTGAGCTGGAGATGAAGGAAATAGTACTATTACCTTGTGCATCCTTTTGAGAATCAAGCCATGATACATATACATTATTTCCAGATACAGAAATCTCCTGATTGTAGGAATCAGCTGCATTATTACTCAAGTTTATCACATTGCCAAATGTCTTTCCACCGTCAGAGCTTGAAATAAGATAAATATCTCTATTTAATTTGGTATTGTCTGCCCATACGATGTAAATGTTGCTTCCATTTACTGCCATCTGTGGATGTTCTGAAAATCCTGTGTTGTTTGATAGATTAATAACATTGCCAAATGTCTTTCCACCGTCAGAGCTTGTCTTTAGCAATATTTCATAATTTTGTCGGTTGTTACCAAACAGATTATCCTGCCATGTTACATATACATTATTTCCATATGATTCTGTTTGAGGATATACAGAATCTCTCTCATTATCGCTTATGCTATTAATTAAAAATGTACCATCCCCATTCTCGGCCTGGAAAGGTTGTGAATAAGACAATTGGTGCCAATCATTGCTATAGAAAATCAGAAATGCCAATAGAATGATTGTCGTTGATAAAATAAGACAATAAGAATTTCTCGAACTAAACATGTTAGAATTATCTTATTCTATAATAATAGTTTAACCATGGTTTAGATAAATCCGCCTCATCCCATCCTTCCTTTAATTTATTAACATTTTTTCTAATATGCTGAATTTATTTAATCATGACACCTCCACACGATTCTACAAAAGGAGTCCTGACCCTTTCTTAGTACCGGATTTG
>JAKDMR010000457.1 GCA_030452275.1 Candidatus Nitrosocosmicus sp.
TAATTCGTGCTATCTCAAGTTAAGCTTGGCTGAAACATTTGTCAATATGAGCGAACATAATTTGTCATTTTTGATGCAATATTTATAGTATATCCTAGAATGTCCAAGTGTGGCTTTTTAAGAATAGCAACGCTGTTTTCTTCCTTGCTCATATCTTGATTTGAATTATCTTTATTACTTTTCACTACATTGGTATCAGCCACCTTTTCCGTGCTAGTTATAGTCTCTGGTCTTAAACCATATTGGACAATTGCATTTTCTCCTACGTCAATACCTATTCTTATGCCCAACTCAGGATAGCCATTTGCTTCTAAGATTATATTCATTCCCTCTTGAATAATGGTTACCATAGAATATGCACAGCTAACTGCATTAGCACAAGGAAGATATAAATCATCTTTTTCTGTAAAAAAGAAAGACAATATTGCATCTCCAACATACTTAAAGACATATCCACCATAAGCCTCAATTACCAGAGACATTTCTTGTGTAAATGCTTGTATTATTGGTATTAGTCGTTTAAGTGGTAAATTCATTGAAAGATCTGTGGAACCTACAAGATCGACATGTAATACTACAAGAGGCACAGTTGTTCCGATAAACTTCTCTAAAAGCCTTTGTGTATTTTCTTGAGAAATACTAAAATCTGATTTTACTTTCAATTGAAACCATATTCTTTTTTGAGCATCCGTGATCGCAGAATCGATATTAAATACAGGATCTATTAACAACATTCCTAATTTTGAAGCTTTAGATGCCTGGATGACTGCTTCTTTTTTTTCTGTCATAGTGTTTTGGAAATCCTTTATAATATTTACAACCTCATTTATTTCTAAATCAAGTTGTAGGGCTATAATTTCAACTGGAATATCGGATTCGTATAGAGCAATGACACTTTTATATTGACGGACAGGATCATCATCTATGTTAGCCGAGTTCACATAACATTTTGGAATAGCTCGTTAATATGTCTACTTAAATTTCTAGGGTAGGAAGCAGGGAGTTTCCTAGATCCATTCAGTAAGGACAGATATCCTTTAGAATCAAATACACTTAATAAATAAGATACTTTGCTCTGGTCCTAAAAATAGAATGAACCTTTAACTTCCTTTTATAGAAAAATTATCTAAACAACCTCTACCTTATGAATAGTAATAAATCCATTATCGTCAATTAGTTGCTTTAATGGTAATAACGATGGTACTATCTTTTCTTTCTCATCTATAGTTTCAATTTAATCAGAATCAATTTTCTGTTAATTCCTTGACTTTTTTGGTCAGAGGTGATTATAAAGGATTAACGGATTTCGCGTTATATTGGGAAGAAAAACTCATCAGATGACGATTTTCATAATTAGGCAACAAAACATTTCATCACACTAAACATCCGATGTTAATTATCAAATAATCATCTAATCAAATGCGATTTTTCGCATTTATCAAAATTCCAATGCTACTATTATTACCTGATATAAAGGCCAGGACGATTTAATTTATCAGTCAAGTGGGAAGACGACGGTGACGATTGGACTACCATGTACAAGCTATATCGTTTTTCCTCTTGCTTTAAAAGCAGATATAAGATAGATGAAATTGAAATCAAATCTTCCCACCAACAACTACAATAACAATAATCACAATGTGACGCAAAAAGAAAACCCGAACTTGTGGAAGTGAAAATCACACAGAAATGAGAAGATCATCAGTACCCTTCCAGATGGAGTATGGAACGTAATTGATAAGGATAGAAATGATATTATTATAAGCTTCCTTAGGATGCATTATCTCCAATTTTGCATGCTCAAGTTGTCAAACACAAATATAAAAATGGAAATTCAAAAGGTTCAATCTGTTATCTATATGAGAGAGATTTTCGTAATTTTTCTCATTTAAACGTAAATTATGTTGACAATATACATTTGATAAATTCGGATTCCAATAAATCAATCCAAATTATAGAATAAAATATAAAAGTATTCTTCAATCAGTAATCTCGTTTGAGTTCTACAAAAAATCTGAAAAAAGATCATATACAATAAGAAGAGTAAGAAATATTGCACTAAAATGTTCAGATAATTTATATTCAAATAAAGAAGTTCCCTTGGAGCATATTGAAATCATATCTGTAATCATTGAAGAGTTTGTAGATAATTTTCATCACGGTAAAGAAGAAAAAACCTACTTTCCTGGGACAAAAGAAAAAGATAGTTTTGCAGAAGACGTTCGCAAGTTTTTGATTGAACATGAGTTAGGAAGAAGGATAGCAAATATGTTAAGAAGAGAAATAAATGTGTTAAAAGAAAACCGGGGTAAAGATAACAACATAGTGTTACCAAACGATCATGATAATAAGCTAAAAGAACCAGTAGCGAGATACTTAAAATCATATGCTGTTTTTATAGATGATCATACAGGGAAAGAGGATAAATTCTTTGAATTAATCGTATCGAGTAAATCTCTGTCTGTAGATGAGGACAAAAAGCTATCGCTCTTATTGACAATGTTTCAGCCAAGATTAAAGTAAGATAACACGAATTA
>JAKDMR010000458.1 GCA_030452275.1 Candidatus Nitrosocosmicus sp.
ATTATTCATACGTAAAGAACTAGTTAGATGATTCAAATCTTAAATGAGAAATCCGTGGATGACTTTATTATCAATAATGAGGTCCGTGAAAGAGGTACGAGTGCCATTGACCGAGCTACCTATATATAGTAGCGATTAAATCAAGAAACTGTGAAGATTTAGGGTAAAAAAACTCGTCGAACCCTCATGATATCTATCTGATTTCATCCAGAGAAACTATTACAATTTGTTGCGCAATCATACATGCATTGATGGCTGTAGAAACATGAACTTTGCATTGATGGCTGTAGAAACATGAACTTTCAACAACTCCATTCTAATCATGTAAGCAAAGACAACACACCATCAGATTTTAAATTTTCTTTGTAATTTCCTAAGGTTATAACTCATGAAAAAAAATTAGATGACGTTTCTAAACTCCTTTCCATACTCTTTTATGCTCTTGAACCATTGGTTGACAAGACTCTGACTTTATTGATACAACTCCCGCCGTTCCTAACTAAGAAGGAAGGGTTTGACTCCTTTAAGTATATGACCCGTTACTTAGACAAAAGATTCAGATATTCCTTAGAAATGCGTCATTCCTCATGGTTTGATGATCAGATAGTTGACTTTTTGAAGGAAAATGATATTTCTTTGGTCTGGAGTGTTCGTGATAATTTGGAAATCCCTTCACTTATTACTTCTGATCAAATGTATGTTAGGTTTCTTGGTGATCGAAGTATTGCTGATGAGAATTTCGGTAAAATAGTCAAAAATAGGAGTTAAGGAATTATTGGAATATTCTAAAAGAATCAGGGAAGCTCAAAACGAAAATACAAGTATCCAAGATATTTTAATAGCATTTAATAATCATTTTGCGGAGTTTGGTCCTCAATCTGTAAATGATTTCTTTAAATTGATAAATGAGAAGGAGGTAGATTGGAAGAGCGATTTAGAGATTCAACAATCTAAACATTCCACACAGAATGATAAATTTCAATCCAATTTATCCGATTTCATCTAGTAGTCAATAATTTTCTTATACTTGTGGATCATAATAAAATAATACCAGTTAAGGGAGTGAATTATAAAACAAATTCTTATAGTTTCGTTACGGTCTAAATGTAGTATAATCTGGTCTCCCACCATAATTAGACTATGATATATATTTTTAAGGTTGTATGTGGAATATGTAGTTAATGAGGTGATGAAATAGTTTATGTATATCGCAGCTACTTATGCTAGCAAAGCACAATCCTCTTACTCTTCTTCCTTTTACTGTATAAATTGTAAAAAAGCACATTACATAACTGGAAAAACAAAGTATAATCAATTAATTCGTAGCTTTGTGTGTCCTAATTGTGATAAGTAGATTGTTTTTAAGCTGGAATGTAAACCTAAATGCTGTCAAAATAGAAAGAAAGGTATCTTAAATACTACAAAAGTCCTAACTTTTTTTGTTACTATCTAGTTCTTGAGACAGTTTTCGCGATTTCTTTATCGATTATTCAAATTTATCCACGTCTCCACTTTGCAAGTCTTTGGCCTCATATCTAAATTCTCTTTGTTGTTTGACTTGATTTCAAATAATAAAACCAAGACTTGTTATTCTCACAATTATATAATTGAATTTGAACCTTTGTTTTAGAAAAATCCTTTGCCTTCATCTCCGAATTATAATACACAGTGACACACTGCGTAATACATATTAACATGTCATAGCATATTATGACATGGAAAAGGAAGTTGAATTAGTAAAACTAGTCATTGATTTTCACAATTCCAGATTAGCAAATAATAAGAATGCCTCGATTATAAAACACGACAAGTTACAAGATATTCAACTAGTAAAAGGGAGTTCTGACAAGTAATTTGCAAATTCATAAACCTAGATTTACTGATTGTTATTCAAAGAACAACTTTGTAAACGCTTTCGATGAGTATAATGAAAGATGCAGGAAATTATTTGATATTCCAGAGATCGATCAGTATCTTTCCTTTGAAGATAAAAAGAATATTTGTATTGTAAATAATTCATCTTCTAGTATTTCAGGTAATTTCCTATATTCTATTATTGCAAATGCATGTATTAATTACCATCTGATAGATGATAAGACTAGACCTTGTAATAATTACTTTGAAAACAAGACTATTTTAATAGATGCAGGAAACGGTAACAATTTGGGATATATTTATCTCGAGATAGTCAAAAAGTCATCAAACGGGGGGTTTGATATTAAAAAAATACTTGAACATATAACCGTTGTAAGAGCATTTACATTTTATCAATTGCTCAATATTATAATTAATGAAGTTCCAAAGTTCATCCTTCCCCTAGACAGTAATTGCAAGATACAGATAATTGTTATAGATTTCTTAGATACATTGTTTGGGTCATCTCATACCATCATAACAAAGGATAAAGACAGTCAGCTAAAATCTGAATGCGACTTCAAAAATAATGAAAGAATTGTAAATGAGGCAATAGATATTTTGCTTAGCCTTTCAAATGATCATTTTGTAATATTAGCTTATGATAATAGCAATAGTATG
>JAKDMR010000459.1 GCA_030452275.1 Candidatus Nitrosocosmicus sp.
CGAAACCCCTCCTATTGAATATTATAATATAGGTCATAAAATGGGTTTAGAGTTACTTTAACAAGAATATTCATCGAGACCCGCAAACACTTGGAAAGAATAAAAATACTTGATAAGATTGAGTGCTAAAAAGTCACTCTAAATCTTTAATCAATTTCTCCATTTCTTTTTCTATATTCTAAATATTCATCAATGGCTTTTGCTGCTTCGGGAGTGCAAAAAGTAGTATATTTTGATTTTTGAGAGGTAGTGTATACTGTAATTTGGTAAATATGAGTGCCTTAATTGTTTATATTCCACCTTTTTAAGTGTTTTAGCCTGATTTCAGGTAAGGCTCCTACTCTCATTCCAGTAGAGGCCATTATTAAGACGGATGCTCTACCTCTTTCATCTAGTAAGGAAATTAGAGAGCTTATTTGTTCAGAAGTATAAGATCTGTATTCATATTTGTTTATGTTTTCACCTCTGAATTTTTTTGATTTTTCTACGGTTTAGAACTACATCACTAATTTCAAAAAAATGTAGCATTGCAGCAACAATGACATTGAGAGTAGAATACGATAGCCCTTGTTTCTCCTTCATATCGTAGATGCAATCTATAAGTTCATACTCTATAGTTTTAGGAGGTTTTTCTAAGATCTGCTCTATTGTTAGATTTTTGTTTTGAGGTAAGGATAGATGGTATTTTTTGACTGAATACTCATAAAGCATTTTAGTTGCAGGAGTTTTTAGCGAGTTAACGAAATTACGATAAGCAGGACTGAATTCATAGTAAGCAGGATAAACATTAGGGCAGTATTCCGTATATTTAGTATCCAAAACCACTTTGACTTTGAACATTTGTATAAAATAGCTATTTAGCTTGCACTATTTAAGTCGACATTTCTCTCAATAAACAAATATTAATGTGACACAAAAATTAATGTAAATAGACGGGGCCGATCGTCTAGCCTGGTAGGATACGGCATTGGCATTGCCGAGGTCGAGGGTTCGAATCCCTCTCGGTCCATTACGATAATGGTTCTTTTAAACAGGTTCTACAAATAAGGAGTATAAAGAAAAGTTGGTAGAACAAACAATAGAAAATGATAATGAACAATCTGATATCTGGGAGCTTTATTTATTTGCTCTAAAATCACCTCAAACAAGAGAAAAGTACAAAGGAAGAATAAACAAATTTTTTGATTTTGTGGGTGTTTCAGGAGATACTGTAGAAGCAAAAAGCATTGATTTTGTAAATAAATCAAGGGCTGGAGGATCACAGTGGGTCTTTAATCACATCTTAAAGTTTATGAAGTATCAGCTAACTAGAGTTGAGCATAAAGAAATAGTAGGGTCAACACTCCAAAACTATCTAAAAAGTATAAAGTTATTTTGTGATATGGCTGACATTAATATACACTGGAAAAAGATAACTCGCGGACTACCTAATGGAAAGAGTTATGCAGATGATAGAATTCCTACAGAAGAAGAAATTCAAAGGTTGTTAAAGTATCCAGATCGAAGAATAAAAGCTATAATCTACACAATGACTTCCTCTGGTATTAGACTGGGTGCATGGAACTACCTCCGATGGGGTAATATCAAACCTATAACTAAAGACGGATCTGAAATAGTAGCCGCAAAAATGACCGTTTATGAAGGTGAGGATGAGGAATACTTTACTTTCCTATCCGGTGAGGCATATTATGAACTGCTTGGATGGATGAAGTTCAGAGAACAATCTGGTGAACTAGTTAATGAAAATAGTTGGGTGATGAGAGACTTGTGGAATACTGATTCTAAAAAGTCAGGAAATGGTTTGGCATCGCGTCCTAAACAGCTGGCTTCATCGGGCATCAAGAGATTGATGGAAAGAGCGATTTGGGCGCAAGGTTTACGTCAAAAGCTAGAAAATGGAAGAAAAAGACATCCGTTTGCTGCTGTTCATTCTTTTAGAAAGTGGTTCAAAACCAAATGCGAGATTGGAGGTATGCGTCCAATTCATATCGAGATATTGCTGTCACATAGCATCGGTATAAGTAATTCATACTACAGACCGACTGAAAATGACATATTGGATGATTATTTGAAAGTAATGGATAATTTATTACTGGATGCAGAGAAAAAGTTGCAGTTTGAATTAAACCATTCCAAACAAGATGGTAAGTCCATAGTGAATGCACTAAATTCTAAATTAAATGAAAAAGAAGAAATAATAACGTATCTTAGAGAAAAGAATCAGAACGAAATGACGAAATTAAAAACAGAGATGAATGAACAAATCTTGAAAATAATGAAATTAGTTCAACAGAACCCTTCATTTGCAAACGTAAAACCCGAAGTCCTTCAAACTCAAACCATTTAATTTTTTTATAACTGTAATATAGATTTGATGTATTATGATACTCAATATCATAATACATGGGCAACACTTTACCAAAATTGATTTTTCATCATCGCCCTCAAGTTTATTGTACCGAGAACAGATAGTTTTAAGCACGCTTTGTTACCAATTATTTTTTATTGTGCAATACATTTGTA
>JAKDMR010000460.1 GCA_030452275.1 Candidatus Nitrosocosmicus sp.
ATATTATATTAAATGGATAAAAACAGGCAGGTCAACCAACTCAAAGTGAAAAATATGGAGTACTAACCGATAAACTCCGAAAAGATGAATATTAACAAAAATTTGGAAAATTATTTGTTCTTCTTGAAGCTAAAATAACAAGAATGACATCTATCTTTACCATAAATAACGCCAGAGTTACCACATTCAGAGCATTTTTTCTCATTATCAACAGTAGAATCCAAGGACTTTACCTTTTGAATACATTTGTCACACAACGGAGCATCCAAATTATGACTAGATATGAAGACTTCTCCACATTGTGAACATCTGAAACTATAAATTTTTCCTCTAGGTTTCCATTTCTTGAATGGATTAGTTGTAAAAGTATATAGTATTTTTTTAAATGGATTGGCCATAAAGTATATAGTATTTACTCAATCAGACATTTTAGTTTAATGGCATAGGAAATTCAACAAGGAATGCGACAACCAAAGTAGAGAGCTAAAAGCTTCTATATAGTTGTCTATTCCCTATACGGATAAAAAAAACTCCTGAGGAAATCAATATCAAAGAAATAAATAAAAATAAAGGATTTATCATTTGTCTAAGATATTCAGGTGCACTTGAAAGATAATTGCAGTTCTCCTCACAAATCTTTGTAACTGGAAACAATAGTAAAATCAATCCAAATAAAATCAACATAGCTACCCCAGCAGTAGAGATGAGGGCACCTAGTTTTATCATACGACGATATCTCAATGAAGTATTCATCTAACAATCTTACCTTAATACTAATATTCAAGTTTGGATGCATCTATAGTAACGTATTTGTATTCACCATTTTTTGAGACCCTATTGAATTGTTTGTTATAATATAAAAAAGGAACATCGTCTTTCGTGTGAAGGTCCCAAATCTTATGTACTTGATCGAAATACACTTTTCTTTTTTTCATTTTGCGTCTAATTATTTCATGGCATAATATATGAGATATTTTTGCACAATTATTATCAGCAAAGAACTTTTCATTTTTGAAATCTGAAGAAAAAACTTTGGGTCTCAGCCAAGCGGCCAGTCCAAAATTCTCACCATGATATACATCCATACGACAATCTGACCACAAAGGTCCAAAATAAGTAAGATAGAAATGAAATATGGAGAAACCCCTTTCTCGATGATCTCTTAATAGATATGCGAGATTGATCCTATCGAATAATCGTCCAGGGATTACTGGTAAGATATCTACCTCTACAGACAAATCTTCCTTAAATTCATGTTTAATCCACCATTGAAAAAATCGCACCATCGAAGAAACATAACCCCAATCTTCTTGATATCGTTTTTTCCATTCTTCATTTTTTGATACATAAATAAAAAAAAGCTTATCTTGCAATAATAACTACACATCATACATCAATAAAATTTTTGACACGTTAAAAGTCGACTTAAAACACATTCGCATACAAAAAGTTCATAATTTAGAAGCAATATAGACAAATTAGATGTCATTTAGAAAATTAGGTGCTGTAATACTTTTAGTTTCAGATATGAATAAATCTGTTCAATTCTATAGAGAGACTCTAAATTTGCCATTAAAGAAAGAATCTGACGAATGGACAGAATTTTTCAATAAAGAAACAGTATTGGCATTGCATCCGGTTAAACACAAAGAGAATCTGAAATCAGGCCAACATATTCTGCTTGGTTTTTCTGCAAGTGATTTTGATAACACAATAGATAAACTAAAAGAGAAAGGTGTAGTTTTTTTTAAAAATCCTAAGGAAGAAGGTTTTGGAAAGCATGCAATAATAGAAGATCCGGATGGTCATCTAATTTCAATTGTAAAATTAAAAGGCAACCAAAATGAAGAAGATGGATTTGATTTTTTGGGGTTAGTTGGCGCAGAATAGGTAAATCATCATCTTTTAAATAAACAAATATAGGTACGAGGTAACAATTCGTATATAGCAGGATCGTATTAGATCAGGATACAATATAAAATATAATACAAAATTCATAGGTTATAATAATCAACATATCAAAGGATTTTGAAAAATGAGGCATATTAATGGATCGAATTATTGGACTTTTTTACCCGGATTTAGTAAATTTAGCGGATCAAATGACTTTTTGAGATAACTAAAATAGGAATAAACGAAATTATTGTATACATTCTTTATGAAAGGGGTCCTAGATATTCCGTCACCATGTTCTGCAGTGATAGTTCCACGGTATTCAAATATTTTTTGAAAGTCTCGTGAGTAAGATTTTTTAGAATCCTAGCCTGTTTGGAATGAAGATGATCTTCAGAATTATTATGATCATCTAAAATTGGACGCGTATGAAGATTTCCATTACCTGCATGACCGTATATGACATATTGTAGATCATACTTGTTATAAAGTGATAAAAGATAAATAACATATTCATGAAGTTGATCGATTGAGACAGCAGTATCCTCAATTATAGTAAATTGTTTTCTGTTTCCTATACCAATTAGCATATGTTATCAAACAGACCTCAACAGATAGTTTCTCATATT
>JAKDMR010000461.1 GCA_030452275.1 Candidatus Nitrosocosmicus sp.
TGGATAACAATAGATTACGAAAATAGATTTTTACATGTATACAAGAGATCTATTAGAATGTTTAAAAGGACAAACGAGGTAAAATGAATTGGGCAATTCTGAACGTGTTTTAACAGAACTTGATATGTAGAATTTATGATTACAAGTTTTACAAAAAGTAAAAAGTCTCATTGGAAGATAAAAAAGTATATACTGCTTAATCTTTATTAATGCTTTTTTTAATTTCGATAACACAATATTATATTGAATCCTTTTCTTTATAGCTTTGAGAACTAGACGCATTTTCAATCAAGGTTTTCCACTTGTTCTTACCTTCCACTTTAATCCCACATTTCTCAGCAGGTGTTTGTCCTTTCAATGCTTCATGTTCTCTAATGTAGTTATGGTATATCTGACAACCCTTCAGGATAGGTGTATCCATCTTCTTTAATCCTCTCATTGTTTTCTCTCCATCCCTAATCTCACCGTTTAGTCTTTCCATCTTGTTATTATTGTGGTCACCATCCATTCTGATATGTCTGATATGTCTTGTTCTTGGTTTTGTGTTGGTATAAAACTCCTTGTTATAAGCGATATGAAAGTTAAGTGCTCCGTCACTGATTAGGGTATTTGGTTTTTTATCTGCAATTTCTTTACCCTTTTGAAATAGTGGTCTAATGTCAGCATCATATTTTGTTTCCGCTACCTGTTGGGCTATCCAGAATCTTGTTTCATCATCCATCAAAGCATAGAGATATTTTTTATTACCCTTTACCTTAAAGTATAACTCGTCTGTTCTCCATGCGGTTGATACCTTCGGAGTTATCTTCTCAAGGTATTTTTCCATTAATGATGTATACTTGTCAATCCAGTTGTAAATTGTCTGATGGCTAACTTCAACTCCTAACAGTTCAAGAGAATGAGCCGTATTTCTTAATGATTCACCACTAAAGTATAGTTGCATCGCTGTGGTAATTCCCTGTGGATTGTGTTTCATTCTCTCAAAGCCCAAGTTGATGGTAAAGCATTTTTTACAATCCTTGCATAGAAACTTTTGTAACTGTCCATGTTTGTTCTTTCTCAATCCACACTTAACAATAGAGTCGGACTTGCAGTATTTACAACCATTAATATTGATGGGTTCGATTTTCTGAATTTCTGCTACTATAGTATTCCTTAACTCAAGGCTAAACTCGACATCATAGACGTGTTTGCATTTAACCCCTCTGAACATATGGTCAGGACATGAGCAAACCCAACCCAACTCGGTAGAAAGAATAGAGTAAACATCTTTACCATTTGAAGATTTGATCTGATAGTTAATATCGTCAATCCTTTTGACATTATTTTGCAAGAGTTTACCAGATTCCTCTCTATGATTAGTTAGTTGTTGCTTGCTCATACCCTATAGTATATTACTACTAGTATATAGCTTTATCAAGGGTATCTGAGTATAAGTTATATATCACAAAGTAATTCAATATAACATGGCAGAGATTACACTCAAAGGCTATCTATGCGATAGATGTGGGCATAAATGGGTTCCAAGAGAAGATGAAATTCCTAGAGTATGTCCTAAATGTAAAAGTCCTTACTGGAATATACCTAGAAAATTAGAGAAATAATGCCGTAGCTATATGTTAATTAACATATAAAATTACATGCACACCCATATCAAAGTTGCTTTATATAACAAATTAAATTTTATTAATAAAATAATGCCTAAAAAGAAGAATGACGATGAGGATGACGGAATTAAGGCGTTTTTAATTGGACTGGGTTTAGGTGCAATAGGATTCGGAATAATGTCTTTATTTGTTAAACCTAAATGTCCTAATCCGAAGTGTTCTAAACCTATTAAACAAGGTATCTCAAGATGCCCGTATTGTAGAACAGAAATAGAATGGAAAGTAAATTGACCGATTTAGAGGAATTTATAAAAAAGAAATTACTTGCTCGATTAGGGAACTCTAGACGTGTCACCGCTATTAACTCATTGATAGCAGGTATAGTTTTATCCTTCGTATATTTTGGTGGTAAAATAGAGTTTATGAATTTAGAAATTACAATTGATTCCAACTCATATTTAGGTAATTCTTTAATGATGTATGGATTCTTCACTTTGATATTCATGTCAGTTTACTTAATTAAAAAACCATATATCACACCAGAAATTAAGAATATTCGCTGTCATTATTGTGATAGTTTAATGTCAACAAAAGAATTAAGATGTCAAAACTGTCCTAGTTCATCTCATTCTAATTCATCTGAAAAATAAAATTTATCTGACACTTTTTTACACTTTAATAAGAAGGTTTGATCTGACGACAACTTTACAGAACCTTTTAGGATTCTTTTTATATAATATATAGATAAAGACGACATTAAAGCATCTTCAAAGTTACGCTTAATTCATGAAAATCAATTCACAACTCTTGTTAAAATATGATTCCACATATCTAAAGAATAAACATAAGTTCTCAAGTTGTGAAATTTTATATTCAATAATCATTAAAACAATCCTTAACATATCTTTCAC
>JAKDMR010000462.1 GCA_030452275.1 Candidatus Nitrosocosmicus sp.
ATACTACCAGTACCAGTTGCTGTGAGGGGATGACATATGTCCCTTGGTTCTACATATCTGAAACTTGAATGCCTTCAGAAGACTGGATCCTTTAAAGTTAGAGGAACGATGGTAAAAATTCATAATATGTCAGATGAGTTAAAAAAGAATGGAGTGATAGCAGCTTCGGCTGGAAATCATGCTCAAGCGGTAGCTTATGCTTCTAAAATTCATAACATTTCATGCACAATAGTTATGCCCAAAAATGCATCTCCTAGTAAAATTGTTGCTACAAAGTCTTATGGGGCTAAAGTAATTTTGGTAGGAAACAGTTATGATGAGTCTGCTAATTCTGTCAAAGATTTTGCCGAAAAAGAAAATAAAACCATTATTCCTGCTTTTGAAGATCCAAACATAATTTCGGGGCAGGGAACAATCGGCCTGGAAATTATGGAAGACTTAGAAAAAGTGGATGAGGTTTATGTCCCTGTAGGAGGAGGAGGGTTGATCGCCGGAATATCAATTGCTATAAAATCAATCAATCCTAGAGTCAAGATTATCGGTGTTGAATCTACTGCATTTCCAACTATGAAAAAATCAATTTCTACAAATAAGATAACAAAGGCTAAAGAAGGTTACACAATAGCTGATGGTATATCTATCAAGACTCCTGGTAAACTAACTTTTGAAATCGTAAAAAAACATGTTGATAGTATTGTATTGATAGATGATAGTGCAATTGTAAAAACGATGTTTTTGTTGATGGAGCGATCAAAAATCGTATCAGAACCCGCTGGTGCAGCTGCTCTTGCCTACCTTATTTCAAAGAAGAAAAACACGGAACAAGGTAAGAATTTGGTCTCTATCATATCTGGTGGAAACGTAGATATGTATCTGTTGGGACAAATCGTTGCGAAAGGCCTGATGCAAACAGGCAGATTATTGAAAATATTTGTAGATCTTAACGACAAACCAGGAGCCCTAAAAAAAATTGTTGATGAAATATCAAAGGCTAGTGTGAATATCGTGGAAGTAGAACATGATCGACTTAGTTCAAATATTCCTGCAGGTACAGCAGGTGTATACCTGAGTTTGGAGTTAGAGAACAAGAATCAAGCCAACACATTATTAGATTTATTTAAAAAAGAAAATATAAAATTTGAAATAGTACATTAGTGCTAAAATTCCTACATTTACTATGTCTAGGTACAAAGAGTATTCCTTATTGGCAACTAAATTAATACTGTTCCACCATCTATAACTATCGTATTGCCAGTTACATAGGAGAAATTATCATCTGCTAGGCTTGCAGCGACCTTAGCGACCTCGTTAGGTTTACCCCATCTTTTCATTGGTGATTCCAGAGCGGCCTTTACTATGATTTGCTCTGTCATTGAATCTAATGTAGCAGGTGTGGCAATATTACCCAATGCGAGAGTATACGCTCTTATACCGAAGCTGCTGTACTCTTTGGCAATACATTTTGTTAATGTAATGTTTCCAGATTTTGAAATGGAATATGGGAACCCTCCTATATTTCCCGAAATAGCCGGGGTAGAGGATATATTAATTATTACACCGCCCACGCCTCCACCTCCTGTTATGTTGCTACTTTGATCATCAATAGAAGTTTGCATCATGACGGGAAGGACAGCTTGACAAAGTCTTACTGACCCAATCAAGTCAACTCTAATTATCTTTTCAAGTTCGTCAGTTGATCCTTCATGTATTTTCTTGTTCCATATAGTATCGTCAAATGGATAGCCAGAATTATTTACTAGAATGTCAATTTTATGATATCTATTCACAACGTCTTTGATAAACTTTTTTACGTTTGATTCGTTGGTGACATCGACTTCGAGTGCAAGCGTTGTACCCATTATCTGTGCAGCCGCCTTTTTGGATTGATCTAAATTGCGAGAACATACTATGACTATGGCTCCTCTCCCTGAAAATTCCTTTGCTATCTCAAATCCAATCCCTTTACTTGAACCAGTAACTATGGCTACTTTGTCTAAAAGTGACATTTCATTAATATGATCAAATATAATCCTTATATTTGATACCTTATTAATTGCGACAATAGCTCAAATAATAGTTCCTGATAGATAATAATAAAGATTGGTTAAGAACTAATGACTATGGATTAAAGAAAATCATGATGTATTAGGTGGTTTACCTACAGTGCAATCATTCGTAAAGAAATTCAGGAGTCTTTGATATAGTTGCTACCAAAAACACAATTAGTTATGAGTCAAAAAAGGAAATATCATATAAGAGCCTATCCCAAAATTCGATAGAATTATAGCTTCTTTTCTATTCTGTTAAATTGTGTCCTATGTCCAGAAGAGGAAAGAGAAGCTAAGGGGTGATAGAGACAATGATCACCATACTATCATCATAAGGATCCCAGACAAATTATGGGATGAGTTTAAGAAGATACTACCTAGAGAAAAACCGTCCAAGACTGTAGGTAGATCGATTGTACCATACAGAAAAGTGCTTGATGGGATCCTCTACGTACTTAGAACAGGAT
>JAKDMR010000463.1 GCA_030452275.1 Candidatus Nitrosocosmicus sp.
TTTAAAAAAATAATAACTACATCTAGTTCTTCTTTTCAAAAAAAATTGACCCTGTTTGTGAATCTCTACTACTGCTACTACCGCCTCCGCGGTTGTCATCGTTATTGGTATTTGTTGTTAGTATTGTTGTTAGTATTGTTGTTAGTATCATATATTATCTCCAATCACTACTTTTAGAATTATTTTTAATCTCAATTTCGAGTACTGTATTATTTAACAAAAGCCAACTGTCTCACCCTCTCTTACCTACCCTCCCTCTCTTTCTCTCAATTTTATTCATCCAATCCTTTCTTCCTTCCCATTACTTTTTGCAAATACATTTCTAGCTTCTAATATTTTTTCTTCAAAATTAATAGACAGACTAAAGCTTGGTTCAATGTCCATTTTCTCATATAAAATTCGAAGTATTCTTCTCTGCAATAATCTTGTCCCTCCATCCAAAGTGGATTTTAATGCTTCTGTTAGAGCCTGCGGATTATTAGCTGTATCAATAACACGAATTGAATATTTTTCAGCAATATGCAAGATAATAATCTTTGAGATATGTGTTCCCAAAATTGAAAAAGCTTCAAAAACAGCTTGTTCATATAGTTGTTCAAAAGATATTTCACCTTGCATTTTTAATCAGATCTGATATTTCCGTCTTTTTGAAGTAGTTGGATTTTAAAGTGTCCTAATATTATATAAACATAAATTGGGATCATGTGGAAGGCACCAGTACTTTTAGAGTCAATCTTTGCTATTTTGTATCTTAACATCGCTTTCTCATCTTTTTTCATCACATTCGCCTTCGTCTTCACCTTCGTCTTCACAATTACCATTACCATCATCATTACCATCTATTTCTATTTTCTTGCTATTCCCGAGAATATCCCAGTAAATTCATTGCCAATTGGACCCACGATTTCAAACCCCTTCTCTGTGGATATCTTAAATTCCAATATAGCTCCATCCTGATGGGACATGCTTATCTTTAAAATCATTAAAACGCGTCTCATACGTCCGTATAACTCTACAAATCTAAGCAGGATAATGTTTTGAAAAAGGGGAGATAAATTCATATCAGTAGCTTGAAATATATTTTTCTGTGCTCCAAGAAGAGTAACTAATGTTGTAATTTGATATTTGCCAACTAAAGAGGTAATGCGTTCGATGATGCTATGCATTTCATTTTTGTACTTTAATTCATAAACCGAAAGACCATCTATTGATAATCGGGTTGGCTTCTTTGCCTTGATCTCTCTTTCCAGAGCTTCTATAAAGGCATCTGGGTTGTAATTAGAATGATTAAAAGTGATGATCTCAAATTTATTATCATTTTTACTATTATTTTGGCCATTATCATACTCTTGTTCTTCTCCTACATCTCCTACTTCTCCTACATCTCCATCCCCTCCTATTCCATGTCTACCATCATTGCCTGATTCAATTACAGCAGCTGGAGGGGACGTATTGAAATCAAATCCTCTAGTTATTCTCAGTATCTCGTCTTTGGAATCTTCTAAAGAGCAAAATAAACCTGATTCATTATTGTTTCCTTTAGTACCATTAGTTACAAACTGCAAAGCAAAGGTGGTTTTACCCGACCCACTTGCTCCTACAATGGCCGAAATGGTTCCTTTTACTAGACCTTTCTTTCCATTCCCAATTCTCCCATCAAAATTTGTAATTCCAGAAGAAATTCTCTCATTAGATACGGGGAGATTCATCATTATTTTGTGTTTTGGATATAATTTGAATCCCTCATCTGATATCATGCATACATGCTTTTCCCTATTAATGGAGGTACCTCTCATCTTTACTACTTTAAGAAACACTGGAGAAGCGTTGTCTGGACCATGTTCAAGTTTTATGATTCCATCAGCAACTGATTCTTCAATGCCTTGTCCCAGATTATCTAGACCATAAGGGATTTCTGAAATGATAAGTGAGGTTATACCTTCTTCTCTAACTATTTTTCCCAAAAATACCTGTAACGCAATTCTTGCTTCAATTTTATTCTGAAATGACATAAATAATGCTGAAAAAGAATCCAGAACTAGTCTTTGAGATTTAACAGATTTAATAGAAGCCAGGATTTCCTCAAATGCCTCCTGGAGTCCTTCATTAGAAATTGACACAAAATCAAGGAATTGAAATTTTAATTGATTCTCATATTTTTCAAAATCCATTCCTATTTTCTTTGAATTAGAATAAAACTGTTTTTTAGATTCGCTAAAGGAGATGTATACGCCATTTTCACTTGGCTGTAAAGTCAATCCTTTATAAATAAATTGAGAGCATAGAGTTGTTTTGCCAGTTCCTGAATTGCCAGCAACCATCACGGTAAAGCCTTTAGGTATCCCACCCGCTATTAGCGAATCAATATTTAAAACACCTGTTGAAACCCTTTCATCCAAATCCAAAATTACCTAGTACTTGCAAATACAATCAGAAAAATATATTTATTTCTTTTTGAGTTGCGGTCTTTAGCCTTGTCTATGTGGTATAGACACTTAATGTATTTATAGCA
>JAKDMR010000464.1 GCA_030452275.1 Candidatus Nitrosocosmicus sp.
AACTAAATTTTTGATGATTTATCAGTATTATCAAGCTTATCATTATTGATTAGCACTAATGATAAAATAGTCTAAACTATAAATAATTAATGGCTTTAAAAATACTTGGTGAGGCCATTCATCTTCTTTGACCTTGGGCAAACACTCATTGATGAATGGAGTTACGTTACTTATTTTGATAAACTATTGTTCCAGACACTAAATGACTATGGGGCTAGGATAGATCAAAGAAACTATTATACGTTGAGAAATGATCTAGTTCGAAATAGAAAATTTGGTTCATCGGGATTACTTGAAATTATTTCTCTAATGACCCGTCTTATCCTTCCTAAGGGATATGATTCTGTGATTTTCGATATTTTAAAGACAGATTTGCTAGAAAATAAAAGAAAACTAGTCACACTATTTAGTCAAGTTAACTACCTAATCCCTTTATTATCCAAGGAATATTTATTAGGTATTATCAGCAACAATTCATCCGGCTCAGCCAATTTATTGGTTAAAAATCATCTAGATAAGCATTTTAAAATAGTATGTTTGGCAGAAGATATTGGTTTTAAAAAGCCCAATCATAAAATATTTCATAAGGCGTTACTTGACTCTAATTCAAGTATTGACAATTGCATCATGGTTGGAGATAGATTGGATATCGACATTTTGCCTGCCAATGAGCTCGGAATGAAGACCATAAGAACTTTGGATTCTTTATACAAAATTCAAGAGCCTGTGAACAAAAAGGAGACGCCACTTTTCACTATAAACTCTCTCTCTGAATTACCAGAAGTATTATCTCGTATTTCTTAGCTTCTTTGTATTTCCTTGGATATTTTTCCCCATTGTTCATCTAAATCACTACCTTGAGTATCTCTTTTATCAAAAAGAGAATGGATTGAAATCTTTTCATCTGATTCTGCAATTGGAATAACATGAATATGGAAATGAGGAATTTCTTGCCCAGCATCTTTTCCATTATGTATACCTACTAGCGAAGAATTACAGTTCATTGATTTTTCTATTTTGTCAGTCAAGAAATACAAGGTATCAAAAATGTCCCTTTTTTCTATTAAACTCAAATCTTGAATTTTGGGTTTATGTGATTTGGAAATAATAAGTGAATGTCCGTCCTTGAGGGGAAATGCATCCAAAATTGCTATTGAATGTTCGGTTTCGTACAGCTTTCTAGCCTTGATATTTCCACTAATTATTTCACAAAACACACACTTGTTTATCGAATTCGAATTCATAATCTTATTTCGTGCAACTGTTCAATAAAGGATTGTTATCACTACATTTAATCAAGATTAATAAAATGATAATATATATTTAATAAGGAGGCACTGACACTGATACCAGACAGTGGTAATGGCAGCAACAGAAATTATTTCTAATAAATTGAAGAATGAACGCACTTCTTTATCACCTCACCATCATATGGGCACCATTGCTTATCGCAATTTTATGATGTCATTAAGATCTGAATGCACTCGCAGGCTCTACTCCTTTTATCTTTTAAAATACTTGTCATATAATCCAAAGTTTACCAATTTAACATTAGATGAAATTTTGAATATAAACTTCAAAGATCTGGAATCTACAATTATTGACACTATAATCAAAATGAAGCAAGAGGAGCAATTGTCTACATCATCAACCAGTCTATTATTGGCCTCCTTAATGCATTTTTTCTCAATCAACGATGTATCCTTGAATCGAAAGAAAATTTCGAAATTTATAGGAGAGCACGAGAATAAGTTCGAGTATCGAAGCTATACGCACCGTGAAATTTCTAAACTGTTGTCACTACTTGATGAACGAGGTAAAGCAGCTGTATTAATAATGACATCTACTGGAATGAGAGTAGGTGGACTAGTAGAAATTCGTCTGAAACACATAGAAAGACATAACCTTAATGATCTTAAAACAAATTTTGTATATAAAATCATAGTCTATGGCAGTTCATCAAGACACAAATACACTACATTTTGTTCACCGGAGGCAGCAAAAGCGGTCGACGAATACTTGTATATGAGAAAAAGACATGGTGAAAATCTAAATCAAGATCCGGAAACAGGTAATTGGACTCCAAAAGACACACCATTAATAATAAGGCAATTCAATAAGACTAATTTACCGCCTAAAGTAATTCCTGTCCAATCTACGACCATTAATAGTGTAATAATTTCCTCCAAGTTAGTCCAGCTAGGAATTAGAAAAAAGGCCATTACAACAAGATTCACGGGAGTGAATGCCCGAGGTCGGTATAAACATGAATTACATCCATGTCATTCACTACGAATATTTGCAATAACTCAAATGCAGAGAGCAAAGGTAGACAAGACAATTAGAGAAAATGCTTGTAGGTCATTCAACAGGTCTTGACTCTGTATACTATAAACCTCAAGACGAAGAGATTTTAGAAGAATATTTGAAGGCAGTGGATCTTTTAACCATAAATAATAGACTTCTTGCGTAATTAGAACACGTTAGTCGTAACTTCCAGCCATCATCATC
>JAKDMR010000051.1 GCA_030452275.1 Candidatus Nitrosocosmicus sp.
AAGCATTAATATTCTCAATGCTTAAAATATTTTTAATTTGAATAAATCCGAGCTTCTTTCGCTTTTCTCATCTGATTATGAAAAATATTATAAAGTTTCACTATTTGAAAAACTAGGATTTGTACGACAGAGTTGTTCAATATGTAGTAGATTCTTTTGGGCCATTCCCCAAAGATCAATTTGTCCAGATCATGAAAACTACACATTTATTGGAAATCCACCGACTTCAAAAAGAATAAGTTATACCCAATCCTGGGAGAAGATTAGAGATTACTTTGAGAAAAATGGTCACAGTATAGTTAACAGATATCCCGTGGTATGCAGATGGAGAGATGACCTTTACTATACTATTGCCTCAATTGTTGATTTTCAGAGGATCGCCGATGGTAAGGTGATGTTTGAATTGCCCGGTAATCCTCTAGTAGTCCCTCAAATGTGTCTAAGGTTTAACGACATTGAGAATGTCGGGATAACTGGGAGGCATTACACCTCATTTTGTATGGTTGGACAAGCGTGTGATGCAGATTCTAGGGGAGGATACTGGAAGGATAAGTGCATAGATCTTGATTTTGGTCTATTGGTGAATATTTTTGGAATCTCCCCAGCTGAAATAACGTTCGTAGAGGATGTATGGATAGGCGCTGGAGCATTTGGTAGCTCACTAGAATATTTTGTAAGAGGACTTGAATTAGGAAATGCCGTATTCACAGAATTTGAGGGTAACGAAAAAAATCACAGGGTACTTAAGAATAAGATAATTGATATGGGAGCAGGGTTAGAGAGACTTTCTTGGATAACAAACGGAACTCCAACCAGTTACGATTGTACTTTTGAGCCGATACTAAAGAAAATATATGAAACCTCCGGAATGGATAATTCATTTACTTCAAATAGAAACAATAATTCTCAATCTACAATCCTATCAGATTACTTTAGTAGAATTTCGGCAAAGTTGGAATCGACCTCAGATATTTTGCAGGTAAAGAAGCAGATAGCACACGAATTAAATATAGATTTTGAAAAATTACAAAAGATTGTAGGTCCATACGAATCATTATATACAATTATTGACCACACAAGAACTCTGGTCTTTGCTATAAGCGACGGCTCCTTGCCCTCAAATGTTGGAGGCGGATATAATCTGAGGGTTCTTCTTAGAAGAACACTTTCTCTATTAAAACAACTAGGCATAGGGCTCAAAGTTCCAGACATTGTTGATATGCATTTGGACCAACTACGACCTCTATACCCAGAATTAGTAGAGTATAGAAATGATATTCACGAAGTCTTGGATATAGAAGGCAAAAGATTTATTGAAACACAAGACAGGATCGTTTCAATCTCATCTAAAATAAAAAAAGGGAAAACCAAATTGAATTTAGATTATTTAATCCGGTTGTATGAATCCGATGGGGTTACTCCTGATTATCTGGTTGAAAACGGACTTATTGGGTCAGTTCCAGCAAATTTTTACACAAGACTTTCAGAATTACATTCAACTCGCCGGACCGAAAAAAGAGATAAAAAGGAATTCAATTTGGATGAAAATATTGACCTCGATAGTATCAAAGGAACAACGTTATTGTATTATGATGACCCAGTCAGATATTCCTTTGAGGCAAAGATAATAAAAATACTCAACAAGAATCTAGTTGTATTAGACAAAACGTGTTTCTATCCAAGGGGTGGAGGGCAGGAACCAGATTTTGGTTATATTGGGGCTCACAAAGTTGATAATGTAGTGAAAATTAAAGACATGGTCCTTCACCATGTGATTGAGCCCTTTGAACACAATGAAGGAGATTTCGTCAATTGTGCGGTTGGAAAGGAGAGAAGACTAGCCATAACCAAAAACCACACTGCTACTCATATTATCAATTACGCATCGAAGAGTGTTTTAGGCTCATGGGTCTGGCAAAACTCTGCGTACAAAGACGAAACTTATGCTAGGTTGGATATAACACATCATTCTGCATTGTCAAGGGCCGAAACGCAGAAAATAGAAAGAAAAGCAAACGATATTGTTAGAAGGAATTTACCAGTCATGATTAATTTTTACAACAGAGGAATGGCAGAACAAAATTATAGCTTTAGAATATACCAAGGTGGTGTTGTACCATCAAACGACGTGAGGATAGTTAACATTGGGGGCTTAGATATTGAAGCATGTGGAGGAACTCATGTTTTCAACACCGGCGAATTAGGTTTAATAAAAATACTAAAAACGGAAAGAATTCAAGATGGAGTTGTTAGGATAGAATATGTTGCAGGCGATAATGCACTTGTTCGTGTTCAAAACCAAGACAACCAGATACAATATATTGTTAACAAACTTGGGACAAACCGTGAAAAAGTTTTAGAGACCTTTTCAAAGAATATTGATGAATTAGACAAGTCTAAGAAAAAAATTAAAAACCTCTTAAAAAGAATTTCAATCGCATCTGTGGATCAAACAATTAAGGACTCCATTGTTCTCAAATCAGAATCAGACTGTAACAGATTTCTGAATTGTTATTTTAATATAGACGAAGAGTTTGATGACCAATTCCATCTTTTGGTTGGTCAATCTTCCACAGAACGAAATCCAGATCTTGTTTACATTTCAGTGATAATCATGGAAAATAAATCCGCAAAAGTTATTGTTTTTTGTGGGAAAAATGCAATAAGAATCATAAAGGCAAATGTATTAGCAAGCCTTCTTTCAAAGCTACTTGATGGATCAGGAGGA
The DNA here is from genome assembly GCA_030452275.1 of Candidatus Nitrosocosmicus sp. Lineage (GTDB taxonomy): Archaea > Thermoproteota > Nitrososphaeria > Nitrososphaerales > Nitrososphaeraceae > Nitrosocosmicus. The sequence continues at coordinate 2,729 of JAKDMR010000051.1, forward strand.
GGAACTCCAAGTTTCGGACAAGGCGGAGGCAAAATGACGGAAAATCTGCAAGGGCTCGGCGACATGGTAAGAAAAATCCTATTAGAAAAACTTGATGACAAAACTGAAAAAGAATGATCATATGTAGAACAAATTCTTTTATCTGCTCCATATGGGTCCAATTTAGGCATTTTCTAACAGTATGCAGGACATTCTAAATCTGTTTAATATAGATTTAACTAAGGCCAGAACCCCTTTATTCATATATTTTAATTTACTTAAGTAAAAAAAGAATTGTTACCACAATACAACTAGGTAACTAGTTTCTTTAAGTTGTCCGGGTTCTCGAGTCCACGTCTGATTTCCATGGCAATTCTCCTACCAACGCCGAAAGTTTCTCCATATTTATATTTTGTATACGGTGTGGTGGTTGCAAGAATTGGGTTTCCTGGAACTCTAAGGGATACGTCATAAACTATCATGTCCAAATCTACTGTAACCACACTTTGTAATGAAAAGGGACCAACAATACCTGGTGGATACTCCTTTAGTGTGCATTGAACAAATTTTTCCCCCATTTTGAATACTTTATCCAAAAGAGATTCCCTAATACTGGCTGGTGTATGACCGACTTCTATATTCTGCGGGTCAATTGCCATTTCTAGTTGATTTACAGCTGGTATCGATGTAGTAAAGTCATGTATATTAGTTTGTAGCCTTCTTTCAATACCTAAGAATTCTACTTCTCCATCGAGTGGTGAATAAAAATAATTAAAATTGAAATAGGTCCCAATAAGATATTGTTCTATTGTAGAGTTATTCTTCAAGTCTGACTCATTTATTAATCCCGCTTCAATTCTCTTTGCAGATTTTATTTTATAGTCTTGGCAAGACGTTACTATAAAAAAAGCCCTTTCAAGTTTTCTTTTGGCTTCCTGGATCTTGACTAGGGAAGGACCTTCAATTTCCTCAGGGGTTGAATATATTTTTGGCATAGGAATTTCAGCTTTTCTTAGCAAGTCATATTGATTGTTTGGGATGTGTCTTTCCTCAGCTTTAAGAATAAACCTGTTTCCAAAAACAGGAATCTTGAGTGATTTTTCAATACTTTCAGTTCCTAAATAAACTACAAATGATCTGTGTGGAACTAAAATCGTATTCAACTCGAGCAATTTGTTCTGATTTTCCGAATATATTAAATCTGAAAAATTTTCTAAAACTAATATTTCATCAGCTAACCGACTAAACTTTTGATACGGCAATTCCCTGCCTTTTTGGCATATGCATATTGTTCTAAACCCTTCATCTTTGGCACCATCCATTATCTCCAAAGCAGAGTGGCTTCCAATGACTCCTACAGTAATATTATCCAAATCATATTTATCAATTAGATTACCTACAACCATTTTCTAACTTCTCATTCCAGGATGTAATAGTCGAATTCTTAGCATATCGTTATTATATATTTATTAATTTATTTTGGTGTACCTTGTTTCTTTAACTCTTCATCAATGGCGTTTTTCAAATCTTGATCATCCTTATTTGAGTAATCCACACCCAACGTCTCTGCTATTGATTCAAGTTTTTCTCTATCAATGGTTTGTTGTGTTTTTTCTTGATTGTTTGTTTCATTTGCAAGAGACTTCTTTGCCTCTACTCTAGCCTTCTGAAACTCACTGGTTGCTCTACCCATTGATCTAGCTAATTCAGGAATCTTTTTGGCACCAAAAAATATGACAACAATAACTAAAATTATTATTATCCATTCCATTCCATTTAAGAATGCCATAAAAATTAATTTGCAATCCCCATTAATAAACACATATTCGAAATATCCCCTAGATTTATTTTTTTATGAATGCGTTGCCTTTGATACGGCCCAAAATGTAAATATGGTTCAATACAGTTAAAGTGAATTATACTATGAGGTATAACGAAGCGGCATTTATTGGGCAGCAGCGGTCAAGAGCTGCCCAAATGAAATTGTTTGATTACGCAGGATTTGCTATGTTAACATATACTATTAAAAAAAGCCCCAAAGACGATGGCTTTTTGCCTGTTGGAGAAGACTTGTTTGTAAGTAAGGCGATATATGACAACAACATAATCATTTATCTTACAGACGAAGAAGGGTATGCCAAAGCACAAACCAAGCCTATGAGTATCACCGAGGGCGAAAAGATTCTGGAAAAGATTTCATCAGACGGCATGAAACTGCTTAAAGGAGATTTAAAGACTATATAGTAATTTCTGTTCCCATTTTGACATTTTCAAGTACCAATTTTTCAATGTTGTCGATGGTTGATTTGAATACTACCGTTGGTAATTTGGATCTTTCTATCACCTTTAAGCTTATCAGATCCATTAAATCGTATGTGCCGGCCATCGACTTTTCTGATTTTAGAATGTTTACACAATCTTGGACATTTATCTTGTCATATTTTTTGGCGGCTGGATTTGTCCTAGGATCTGAATCATATATTCCGTTCACATCTGTAGCATTGTAAAACCTTGTTGCACCTATTCGTTCGGCAATTAAAGCAGAAGTTGCGTTTGTACTCTGACCAGGATATACCCCACCTGTTACTATAGTTAAACCTGTTAAGCGAGCTATAGAGATTTCTTCTAAATTTCTAGGTGGCAGAGGATAACAATATTCCCCCAGACCCGAGATCAAAAGCCTTGCGTTCAAATGTGAGACCTGTATTCCAATTAGATCCAGTCCGGATTCATCCATACCCAAACTTCTCGACAAATTGATATAAAATCTAGCGATTTTTCCCCCACCGGTAATTATGATTGGTTGATATACGTTGTTAATTTTTTTTATCAACTGTATATAATCATTCAATTGCATAGGATTTGTCTCAAAATTAAATAAACTCCCACTTAGTTTTATCACTATCCTTGGTTTAGTCATAGAATTTCATTTGGCAAGTGATTATAAAAATCGTTAGAAATTTTGATTTTCAGAATCTTTTAGTATAGATTCGAAGAATTTCCTTTTTTCTGTGGTGGTATATACTCTTATCATATCAAGATACCCGGTGATGACATTAATCAATGGTAACTGATCAAAAGACTTTTCGTATTCTGTTTGCTTGCTAATTATCATAATCGAAGTAACTTCTTCCTTCTTTGGGGCTAAGGGTATAGAAGGCGCTCGGGAAATGTCCAAAAATACGGGCTCCCCAGAATCTTGATGACCTCCAATAATGCTGTTCATTTGCGTTATTTGTTTTTCAAAATCATTAGTCTTACCAAGAAGGTGTTGACCGGATTGTTTGCTGTCGCGCTCATTTTCAAATCTCTGATTAGACAGTGAAAAGTATTCATATATGCATTTAAGCAGATTTCGGTTTTTGTAGTCTCTTGCAAGCTTCACGGCAAAGGTATCCATAGGTCGGGACTTTGATGATCGAAAATTACATAATAGGTCAAGAACCATCTCGTCATGTAAATTAAGAAAATCCTCAAGTGAATCAAAATCGGTAAAATGCAGTGACTGATTGAGCTGTTTCATAGAATGTAGTATCATGACTTCGCCGGACCTGACGGTCTTGTGAAAATAAACTGATTTGAACATTTGATATCTAGAGATTAGCATTGACTCATACGAATATAATGCAGATTTATTTATTCCCAAAACTTTTGTAGATGCAACCTCCAGAGAATTAATAATCCTAAAATAATCTACTTTTCCATATTCAGTCCCTGAAAAATAACTGTCACGAGGCAGGTAATCCATCAAATCGACCGATAATCCACCAGAAATAACTTCATTTAAGAATCCTGACTTGTGTTTTCCAAAACTTAGGGAAGATATAGTAACAGGACTGTATCCATTTTGTTTCATGATATCAGATATTCTGGTTTCCAAGATAATCCTCTCGCCGAGGTTCTCGTGAGAACAGCTCTTAGAATCTTGAACAATTTCCTCAAACAAATGAGAATAAGGACCATGCCCTACATCGTGTAATAATGCTGCTAACCTGAGCTGTTGAATTATGTCGATATCTGTAAAGTACCCCTTATCAAATAGCGTTTGACCGGCCATCCCAGCTAAGAACATTGAGCCTAGTGAATGCTCAAATCTGGAATGAAGTGCCCCAGGATAAACAAGATGTGCACCAGCTAACTGTCGAATTCTCCTGAGTCTTTGAAAAATATAGGTATCTATTATCTCTTTTTCAACCTTTGTAAATTTTATGTTCTTATGTATTGGATCAGTAATTTCTCCTACGTATTTTAACGCCATTATGCTTCTACCCCACTTGATCCATATTTTGAAAAATGCTAATGTTCTCCTATTATGTCGAGGATGGATTTAAAAATAATATCCTTAGAATTATCTGAGTGTAGAACATTCCAGTCAAATGATTTGGCCAGTTTAAGATAATTAATCCTTACTCTCTCTAAGAATTCACGATTTTTCTCAAAATCATCTAGAATAAAATTATTTACAATGCTCCGTAAATATGATACGCGGGGACTTATATCTAGTAATATAGTAACGTCTTCTTTGGGCATCCCCTTGTCTAGGATAGTCAGCCATTCAAAGTCTAACCCGTTGGCAAGCCCGTACACGAGATTGGATTGATAGTATCGGTTTAAGATTATTGTTTTTCCAGAGCTTAGGGATTCTAAAATACTTTCTTTCTTCTCCCATCTATTTGCCGAAAGAAGCATATGCTTTGTTTCAGCATTGTATTGGACTTTTCCATCCAAGAAAGATCGTATTTCTTGTCCTATTGTAGTAGAGTAATCTGGAAAGCTAAACAGGACTGTTTGACCAGGATTTTTATCATTGAGATAATCATGCAATAAATGAGCTTGAGTTGTCTTACCTGATTTGTCAAGGCCTTCTAGCACAATGATTTTTCCCATGTGCTCCATGGTTACACTTTTTCCCTAGACTTTGTCATATTTTATAGGGAAAAAGTTTTAATTTATAAATCCTTTAGATTAATCTATAGCATTGAAGCTTAAATTTATCAAACCTGTGCTCATCCTAGCGAGTATTTATATATTGATATACTTTGCAATTGCTTCTGGAATAATTAATGCAATTATTGAAGGCCAAAACTACAACCAGGCTGTTTTTCTGCCTTCTCGAGCAGTACAAAATAACTATGAGACAATGATAGGTGTCACTTTGTTGTTATTTGGCTTTATCGGTGCCCTGATAGCGGTCAAGGCTTTTGATGTGGAAAAACTATACGAAAAATATGCCTTGTTGGGTTCAGGCTTTATGATAATGATGGTATCATTAATTTTCATGTTCAGGATAATGGAATTAAAGGCGTAAAGAATCCCAGATTAATCTGCCTCTGGTTTTTTCATTATTTTCCGAGTATGCGGAAAATTAGAAAAACCAGACAAGGTTTTGCAAACAGGACTAGGAATTTTCTTTAAGATGGTCATAAACAAATCATCCTTATCCTGAAAATATTCTAGTAAGGATACTAAATTTGATATCCTTCTAAAATGATTATTTTCTTGGTATGGAAATGCAACTTTTGAAATTGTTTCAAACATCAATCGGTCGATACTACTTTGTGACTGATAAAATGTGATTATAACTGGTATTTGCTTATTTGCGTGGCCCTGAAATAATATTTTTATCAAGTTAAGGCTCCTGTATCCAGCGTGGGGGTCTTTTCCAGATGTAAAATTCCATCTGTCTGTACGATCGAAGCCCCCCACTACCTTTTTGTCATTATTGGAAAATCCATTAATTCCATAAAAGTTAAAGTAATCTAACAATCCATTCAATGAATCTATTACAATGAGTGAATTGCAATTTTCGTATTCAATAAGCTTGTCGACCATCGCACTATGGGTTATCTGGTATGGGAGAAGAATCTCAAGATTAGGATGAGCATCACAATGTGAACATAAAAGCTGATTGTTCATTAGTGAGGTCCATTGGGTGTCAAAATCGACCACCAAAATATTCCAACCTCTATATTCAGTAATTAATTTCTCAAATAGGGCTATTTTAGCATTAATATCGTAGTAATAAATTAAATTTATCCCACTTGAGATCAAGGGATATAGAAAGGATGAAAGTAATTCAGCTCACCTTAAATAATAATGCCTAATCTGATATATATTGAGTAACCAAGGGAATATGACAACTTTTGATAAAGAAATGTTAGACAGTATAAGCTCAGATTTTTACATAACTAAAAAGAGAATCTATTTGAATAATGGTTCGATTACCCCTCTTCCTATTTCTTCTATTAAATCAATAACGGATTTTAATATACGATATTCTGAGGTAGGGCCAGACTCTAAGGAATTTACAGAATATTTGGATGAACTCAAATTGGAGACTCGAAAACGAATAGCCACTCTCATAAATGGGCACGATGATGAAATCATTTTCACCACAAGTACCACAGAAGGAATCAACATGATTGCTAATGGGCTGGCATGGAAAGCTGATGACAGGTTGTTGATTAGGAATTCTTTAAACGAGCACTTTTCAAATTATTTGCCCTGGATAAGACTCTCTTCAGACAAGAATCTACAGGTCAGAAATTTTCCAGAAGAAAAGAATGAGAGTTACGGAAATTCACTGATAGAGAATTTTGCCAGTGTTTATGAGAAAAGTACTTTTAAATTGGTTTCTACAAGTCACATAGTTTATAATGATGGGTCAATTACCCCAGTCGAAACTATTGGAAACATTATAAAACAAAGGAACAAAGATACTCTGTTTTCTATTGATGGCGCTCAAAGTGTCGGTGCCATGGTAACCGACGTAAAGAAAATGAAATGCGATTTTCTAACTTTTCCTAGCTTTAAGTGGCTCTGCGGGCCTTTAGGGGTCGGAATACTCTATGTCAAGAAGCAAGTGATGGAAGACTTGAATCCTATGTTTATTGGATCAGGAACTGCAGACCTTGTATCTCTGAAAAATAAAAACAAGAAATCAACGGAATCCACCAAATACCACAAGTATCCAGAAAAGTATCATGCTACTTTTAGGAACCTTCCCGGGCTGGCAGGACTTGAAGCGTCACTGCGATATCTGTTAAGGATTGGAATACACAATATTTTTCAACGAAATAAGTTTCTTGGTTCAATATTGAGACAGGAATTAATTAAAATGAATGATATAGTATTGCATGAAGCAAACACGGAAGAATTTAGATCATCTCTTGTTTCATTTTCCTTTAGAAAACAAAATAATACTAGAATTGAAAAGTTAAATGCCAGATTACAGAAAGAAGGCGTGATTTTAGCAGAAAGAGAAATAGGTACTAGAAAAATCTTGAGGGCATCCCCACACTTTTACAATTCCGAGGATGAAATGGTAAAGACGGCTAGCACAATAAAATCATTATTGCAAGTATTTGATTAGGAGGTCGCTAAGGAGAAGAAGACTCCCGCAACCGTAGGCGCCGCCATTATTTCAGGTCATATAACCAATACTTAAAATCATAATTGATGGAATATTTCATACGTCAATTCATTGGCTGAATTGAGCGAACTAAAGGAAGGCGAGAGATCAAGATAAATTCTCAATTTTTTCTCCAAAGTTCAAAAGTACTTTTGAATATTAAATTTTAACAAGACATTAAACTTAGGATCCTCTTAATTTCTTTTTTTCACAATAGATACATTGATTCTAAAAAAGT
>JAKDMR010000465.1 GCA_030452275.1 Candidatus Nitrosocosmicus sp.
GAATTACAACAGAAATACTTCTCAAATGAATTTGTATTTAATATCTTTGAAGAGGAGGAATGAATCGGATTACCACAATAATCACAATTTATTTTCAATGATGTTTGTTTTCCAATAGAAATATCTTGGCTATCTTTTAATATTTTTACTAGAATTTGGTAATTAATAGAATCTATCCCTTTTATTTTATAGACTCTTTGAATAATGTCATGTAGATGAGTATTGTTTGAAGCAATAACTTGGGATATCAAATGGTATTCTCCAGTGGTAGAGTATAGCTTTGTTATTTCAGGAATTACCCTTAGCTCTAGTATTGCCTTATCAAAATACGCAGGATTTGTTTTGATGTATATTATAGCCTGTACAATATTGTCAATCTTTTCCAAGTCAAAGATAGGTTGAACATTTTTAACGAGTCCCAGTTTTTTTAACCTGTCAAAGCGTGCTTCAATGGTAGGAGAGCTTATCTTTATTTCCCTTGATATTTGTCTAAATGATTTTCGTCCATCTACTGATAAAGATTTGATTATTGCCAGGTCCGTGCGGTCTAACACCACGGGCATTTATATGATATAATGCAACAAAATATGTAAAGGTATTACAAATGTAAGAAATAATAAGGAAAAATTTACAAATGTAACCTTTCCTGACTGACATTTCCTTCCAACTCTAAATGTTTTTATTTTCAAGATAAAAATGAACATTAACATCACGGTTTTGTTTTAAAAGAAAATAATCACAATGCAATTGGTAATTATGAACTCATATAATCTTACATTTGTAAAGTTTGGCTGTTTAATAGAATGTTAATCTAATTATGTCAGTATGTCCTCAAATCAAATACTACAAAATGAAAAACATCAAAGCTGTATTAATGCATGTTTTGAATGTGCAGAAAGCTGTGAATATTGTGCAACTTGTTGTTTAAGAGAACAAGATGTTAAAATGTTATCAAGGTGTATTCAGCTTGATAGGGATTGTGCAACTATATGTTTAACTGCTGCTGCTTTTATGTCACGAGATAGCGATTACGCAAAACAAATCTGCAATCTATGTGCTGACATATGTGAAGCATGTGCTCAGGAATGTGAAAAACATACCAACATGGACCATTGTCAAAAGTGCGCTCAAGCCTGTAGAAAATGTGCTGACGAGTGTAGAAAAATGACAGTATAGGATAGACGCAGTAGATCTCTTGCATAATTAGCCAAAACAGCTTTATTTCCATCTATCCTATGTAAATTGTCATTTCCTTTTGTTATCTTACGATAAGTTATCCAAAAAACCAATGTTGTTTAAGTCATACACAGGTCTTTCAGTTGAGCAGTTTGATGATATTTTGAAAGAAATAGAATCAAAATATCCAAAACACGAGATAAAACGATTATCCTCATTAAAAAGAGAACGTGCTGTTGGAGCTGGTAGACACTTTAAGCTCATTGTCAAAGACAGAGTTATCATGGTCTTGGTATACTACAGGCTTTACATAACCTACACCCTGATGGAATTTCTCTTTGGTTTAGATCAAAGCAATGTATGCAGAGATATAGAAAAGATTGAATCCTTGATTAGAGATTGCTTACCCATCCCCAAAAACTGTATGATGTAGCCAAGAGGTTGAAAACCAAAGAAGAGGTTGAAACGTATTTTCCTGGCTTTATGGCATTTACAGATTGTTCAGAACAGCCTATACCCAGACCAAAGAATTGGATAAGAAGAAAGATGTACTATTCAGGCAAGAAAAAGAAACACACAGTCAAAAATCTGTATACATCTAACCAGAAGGGATTGATAGTCTACAAGACAGGACACAATCAAATGGGTAAAAGACATGACTATCGTATATACAAAAAGAATCATCCGGATTTACCAAAGGATGTAATGAGTAGATCTCTTGCGTAATTAGCAGAAGATAACCATGTCTTCTAGTCATAGTCTATTTTCGTAACTAACAGGTATTCATCATTATCCTGTAATTTACCAGTCCAGATACTATATCTGATATACCATCATACTTTCTGAGCCTGTTTCTGAATACATCGTTCATAATCCTGTACTTTTTTAATCGGGCAAAAGCATGTTCTACCACTATTCTCTTTACAGAATGATTTTTGTTGTACTCTTTCTGTTCTGTAGTCAGTTCATGACCTTTTTCCTTCTTGATAGGTAGGGATGATTTTTGTCGCGGAAAGTCGTTCTCTATTCCTAAAAAACCAAGATCGTACAAGCTCGGTACATCAAGAGGTAATTTAGGACGATTGTTCTTGTAGACGTTATAGTCATGTTTTTTTCCTTTTTGTCTATGCTTTGTTTTGTAGACTATCAAGCCCTTTTGGTTAGCTGTATACAGATTTTTGACCGTGTGTTTCTTTTTCTTACCTGAATAATACAATTTCCTGTCTTTCCTATTTTTAGGTCTTGGAATCTGTTGTTCTGAACAATCAGTAATGGCTATAAAGCCTGGGAAATACTGTTCAACCTCCTCTACAGTTTTAAGCCTCCTGGTTA
>JAKDMR010000466.1 GCA_030452275.1 Candidatus Nitrosocosmicus sp.
ACCAAATACGGTGATTCACTTTCTATATATTCATGGTTTTATCATTAATGAACATAGTTTAAAAGTAACTATACGAATCAAAATCGATATTGCCATTATCGTAACTCTTTTACCCTAATAATTCAAATATTTACAAGTTGCAATAGTCCATCCTGCTTGTAGAGGATGACATCGAACTAGCAAGAATCTTTACTACCTTTATAAAGACAAAGGGACTGAATGTCAATACGTTCCCGAACGCTAACGAAGCATTGAAGAATTTCCGAGCTAACGTTAACATATATTCGATTATTCTAACTGATTTTAAAATGAAAGGAATGAACGGTATTGATTTGGCAAAGAGGTTAGACTTTTGAAGGGAAACCGTGTTGTAATAATCCCGATCACCGCATTTTCAATATATGAGATTGCGGATAAAGAAGAAGTTGCTAGTATTGTCGACAGGGTTATTATAGAGCCCTTTTCATTAAGCTTGGGGGCAATCCTTTCCAATTATATATAACGTTTTCCATAAGTGGGCTACTTTTGTTTTAAATGGAATTTTGCCTTAAGCAAGAATTTCACGTACTAGAGTAAATTAGATAAAAATAAGAAGGAAATTAAGAATCGTTTTCTACTTTGGTCATACCTTTCTTGCGATATTCCTCTTGTGCTTCTGGAGTATTTGTTCCTGTTTGCCCTTCTGACGTTATATTCTGATCATTTGGATCTCTCTTCACGGCTGTAGGTTCTCCAGCGTTAATCTTGGCAGGTGTCATAGGCTCTTTATCTGAATATTCTTTGAGTGGATCACTTTTTCTATCTTTATTTGTGCCAGCGACACCTTCTTCATATTCTTTATCTGTCATATCAACAAGTGTTCAACATATTATTTAAGAGCAGGTATTTCGCTTAAATGTTGCTAGTTATTTAACTACAAGAGCCACGAATGATTACACTCGTCCTCTATGACTTATTTGAAGAATCTATCAAAACTTGAATACAATCATATATTCTCATTTACTTGATGTTTCGATGCTCAAATTCGAAATCATCAGGATTTTTACTGCCAATTAAATAGTTTGTTAGACTTGATTATGAAATGTCAAATAACAGTGAAAACACAAAGTTAGAAAATTCTACTTATAACGTCCTTTCTGCATTGGGTCGCGAAGCTGACTTTCTGTATTCTACTGTCGATAAATACATACAAGATGCTCAAAGCGACGGACGACAGAATCTTGTTGACCTGTGGCAAGAAATTAAACAAGACAAGCAAAAGCATCTGACAAAATTAAGACAGTGTTTAGAACAGGAAGTAAAGGATGAAAAGTTGAGTAGTTAATACTTTTATTTAGTATGTTAACTTCAAATACAGTATTGTTTACTGCGGAATAGAAATGAGATCATAAATAAAGACAGCTCGACCATTAATGAATGAAAATTTTTACTATCCTATTCAGTCATTTGTAAACTAACCCGGCCGAAGTTGTAAGATCTGCAACACCGTTATAGGATCTATCTTTAAGCTTGCTTAACGCACTAGTGATTTTATCTTTATCCTTAAAATCCTCACTCTGCACTACATATCGAAGGATTTTACTTTTTGGTGCTGGAAAACTGACATCTTTTAATAAATCTGCTAATTTTGATACACCAGAATAACTTTCTACATTAACTTCTTTTCTTTGACCTTCTATTGCATTCTGTTGATTAATTACTTCTCCAGTTTTACTTTCTGGCCCTTCGGCATCTGGAATTTGGTCTTTTTTAACTTGACTCATGTGAACTGATATAACAACTTATTTAACTAGTGATTTTATTATTTTCAAAATATGAAGAAATAGTTGATTCGTTATACCAATTGTCTCCAGAGCCATAATTGCGGCTGGTTTTATTCACGACTTGTTAAAAATTAGAAATTAGAAATTAGAAATTTTATAGAATCCTCTTCTCAACCAAATATCCTTGTAAATCGAATGAAATATGTACTTCTGGAGTTACTTTGGATATTTAACAAACAAAGACAATAGTAAAATCTCGACTTATCGACTAATTCTTAAAGTAGAGTAATCAACGCCATATGGCGTTTAAAATCTAAGTTTCCGTGGTGTCTTTTTCAGCATCTTGTTGATTGCTATCACTTTGAGCATCGCTTACGTCATATTTGATGTCTTCATCTAGACCTTCTTCTTTATGGATTTTCTCTACCTTTTTATCCTGAGTAAATATCCTCTTCTCTTCTTCTTTAATACTATGATCCAAGATAAAAAAATAAAATATTTAACGCGAATACGATTGCCGTAGACAATTCTCATTTTGATAATTTGATGTCTTATGAAATTATGATAGTAAATTCGATTCAAAATGCTTATTTCATTTAGACTGTCCACTCGACCTAAAATTTGATTTAAGTATTAACTTGTTTCACAATTTGAAACATCTTAAATATAATTGTGGATGTAATTAATTATTCTCCTATCCCGAAATTATTAACGCACCGTAGTAATTCTGTGACCAAATTGT
>JAKDMR010000467.1 GCA_030452275.1 Candidatus Nitrosocosmicus sp.
ATAATTACAGTGGATGAATGTAGAATATTGATGGGGGCTTGGAGACTTAACTTAGCAACATAACACAGAGCACTCAATCTATTACATCTCACTTCTACTAAAATCTTATCCGTATCAAAGTTTACGTTAATCTAATATACCTAAAATAGTATTTATATCATATTCTTGTTTTAAGCAGAATAATAACATATGATAATATTTAGATATTTTTATGGCTGTTATCTTGTAAATAATTTTTAGATATTTGATCTATAAGAGACGTTATATCTATGCGAGGCGATGTTTCATTTGGACGGATTTGTTCGGTCTTAAGGAAATCTATCCTTTCATGAGCGATCAATATATTATGTTCTTTTGTATTCTACTAGTTGGCAAATGGATCAAGCCAAACTTTGATAGATTTGAAGGTTAAATATTTTTTTAGTGACGAGTAGATACAAAAATAGAAAATGAATTATACTATTTGACCAGAATCTTCATTATTCTCTTCGTTTGACTATGTTTAAAACCTGAGATTTCGGACTTCCATAGAACTTACTCCTGGGGTTACTTTACATTCGATCATATTCTGAAATTAATAAAAATTTGTTTCTTATGTTGTTCTTATTGGGACTCAAGAACTAGGGAATGAGTCAATTTATTGGCCTGAGTTACCACTGTACTTTTATTAGTAATACCCTCTAAAATATAAAGGTTGGAGAGGACAAATTATAAAGATAGATCCCGTTAACTTTATTCTATCTCATTTCAGGAGTCCTGCTGGCATATTTCCACGCAAAATGATGACTTTGACTTCGAATGGTCTCATCTCAATAAATTCAAAAGAGGAGATATTACGAAGATGTGGAGAAGCGGATCATAAAGAGTGTCTTATAAATGCCTATCCTGAAATTTTAGAAATTAACGGTATGCTTATCCAATCATCCCATTTTATTCTCATAGATTTGGACCTTTCACTCTGCACAACTTGTGTTTACCCCGTAAGGAAACTCGATTATCTCTTAAAACAAACTTTAAAGCAAATAAAAGAGGAGATCCACGGTCAACCTACAGTATTGTGGACCGGTAATGGGTATCATGTTTATTTACCGGTACAGATCTCGATCCTGGATAACGAATTTGAATTTTCTAAAGAAAGATTTCCGAATCTATTTTCATTGAACAATCGATATTATGATTACTATGTGTCAGAAGTTTTTATGCAATTTGCAGAGATATTTGACAGGCGGAAAGTCTGATCTTTCACATAGACCCAGATATTCAAACTGTTTGGCCCGAATTCCTGATACATACAATATGGATAGCATAATCAAACGAACAACGAGTTTAGAAAAATCACGAGTTAAAATCCTCCAGGAATGGGATGGGAATATGATTGATATTAACCCATTAATACCCGAGTTTAAAGAATGGTTGACCCCGCAATAAGATCTGTAGATTCCTTGTTACCTTGCTCCTTTGGACAAATGACTGACCTTGTTAACTGTCTACAGTCTTTTCAAGCCTTTCTTAAAATAATTTATTGCAACTCCTCATCATGTTTTGACTTTAGTCGCCATGTTTGACGACGGGCGACATACCTTTGTATCATAGTGCAAATAAAACATCTTGTTTCATAGGATGTCTATGCTTTGGTAATAGTGTAAATCGCGGTGACCGGTAACGACGTTGCCATCTTTTCTTAGAATACCTTCGTATCCATATCGATTTTTTTCTTTGCTACCTCATGAAAAAAACTAACAAGAAGTTTGTTGAACTCTGCATCGGCATCAAACTTATACATTTTTGCCTTCCCTACATTTCTAGTTTGAATTATTATTTCTCTCTTTTCTAATTCTGGAATTTTCCGGGACGCTATTTTTAGCGATAAATTGGATTCCTTTGCTCCATGTGTTTCAGAATAATCCTGTTGCTGATTATTAACAAAGAAATTAAGGATTTTGATTGTACTTTTGCGCGAAAAAACCATTCTACACCGCTCTGGCCGCTAGTCATATCGCTGTGTTCATTAGATGTTTGCGTAATTAGCACCTATGGAAATTTTACTAGAAAAATAGTAATTTTTAACCTGAATTCAGATTTTATAACACAAATATTGCAAACAATTACAAATACTTTATAAAATTGTGATGCCAGTCTAATTACGCGAGATCTACTGTTTGGCGCCTAGTTATATGATTTACAATTAGGGCATTGTAATATTATATCGCGATAATTGTAGATCATTACATTTTGTGCTAAAACAAATCTACAGCAGCCGCAAACGTGGGATTCCGGTTCGACCCCTTTGATTAAGGCATCTTTATCATCCGAACTAAAAATTATTCTTTTCTCAACGTTAGATGATGATATGACTTGAAGTTTAATTATTTTAGTCATATGACATTCATTTGCATTATCCGATTTAAGTTATACTAAGTTTTTTTATAATGAAAAATAGCTGAACAATTATACTATAATAATGAAGTTTCTATTACATAAATATCTATTTTATAAAGCCTACG
>JAKDMR010000468.1 GCA_030452275.1 Candidatus Nitrosocosmicus sp.
GTCTGCTACTGCAATACCTCCACCTTGATCTTCAGCACCAAACCAACCAGGAATTATTGTAGGTGAAGACCACTTAGAAACGCTGCCGCTTGTAGAGAGATCGTAGCCAATACGGTAGTAGCCATGGTTTTCGCCTCCTGGATTATCAATATGGAATGCAACAAGGTCGAGTTGTCCATTTCCATTGATGTCTGCTACTGCAATACCTCCACCTTGATCTTCAGCACCAAACCAACCAGGAATTGCATAAATACGCGAAGATTGTTCTAATCCCATATATAGTAAAGGTTCATTGAACCCATCAGAATCTCTGGTAAAGTATCCTCTACCATGGCCATCACATTCATGCACTGGTTTAGTTCCTCTATCTTTTAGATGTTTAATTATTTCTTCTGAAGTTGCGTAAGGGTTATAATATTTGTAAACTGCAACAGCACCTGCAACAAAAGGAGCAGCCATACTAGTACCAGACTTTGCCTCATAAATAGAATTACCACCACCATCCATAACAGTAGAAGTGATTAAAGTACCTGGAGCAGCTATATCAACAAGAGAGCCAAAATTGCTACTTGGTGATAAGAAGTCATCCAATGTAGTTGATATAGTACCACCTGGTAAAGTTTTTGTGACTTTACCTCCACATTTTCCATCAAAATCAACCATATTTGATACTGTTATTGCTTTTTCAAATCTTGCAGGAACGGCATTAATAACATCTATTCCCTCATTTCCTGCAGCCACAACAACGGGTACACCCAAGGATACAATCCTGTTAATCGATGCTTCAAAGTTTTTACATCCTCCTATTATACATAGGCCCCCCAAACTCATATTAACAACATCAATAAAACCGGGACTCGTAACAATAGTCTCATAAATGTACTCAAGAGCTTCCAGTATATTTTTTTGCGGTGCTACGCAATGACCAGTAGCATTTATTATAAAAGGATTAAGACTATGGATTCGTGCATCAGCGGCGGTTCCTATTACGCCAATGCCATTGTTTTTAGCTGCGGCAATACCGGCTACATGCGTACCATGATTGTTACAGCCTGCTAATCCTGTATTATCATAAAACGACGGTAGTGATATAGTACCAACTGGTGGTATTCCAGGAGTGAATCCACGTGATAGTTCCAAATTTAGATCAATGTGATTGTCTACACCGGTATCAATTATTGCAATATCCATGTCATTTGCCCCAGAACACACATTAGCACCAGGTGGACAAACAATAGGTGGTCGGCTGCTAAATTCAGCATCTATTCTGTCGTAACCTGTCGACATGGGATCGGTAGGTACACTGACACCTGTAAGTCTCTGTATCGTGTAAAACACATCGGGTTCCACTGCTAACACCATAGGATCATTCCGAAGTTTTGTGATGGTCTGAAATATCTTTTGGTCTATGGGAGAGTTGGATGCAGGTTGAGCAGGGTGATCAATAGAATTTGTCATAGTATAATTCCCCTGAGTGTTAATTGCAAACCCGCCTAGATTTTCATAAATCTGTACAACGTTGATACCTGGCTCTTCTATTTCGTTAGCCAAGGAAATAGTTCTTTCTCTTAGAATCTCTGATGAATTCTTTCCTTCAGGGATTTCGTTTTTAAGAGGTTCTTTGAGCATTACTGTAAAACTGCCTGGAACAATATCTTCATTATCCTGCTGATATGAATCTCGACCATATGGATCAACAGCCGATTGATTTTCAATTGAACCATATGCGGGTTGTAACAAAATGATAGAAGAACTCATAACAGGAATCCATAAAGATATTACAAATAATAATTTAATAATCATGATACGATTACTAGGTATATTTCCCATATTATATATCAAGTAATATGGAACTATGGGTTTAAAATAGTTTTATTTGAAATAAAGCCCTATCAAAGAACAGTTTCTTTGGATGAAGAACAAATATTGTTATGAGACATCTTGAAAAGATTCAAGCAATCCTGAGATTGAATATCTATAAGATACTAACTAATGCACCACCATTCAAAAATTTCCGTGGATTAGGAACTATGTATATCATTCATCCGTTTTATTATCCCATATATGGAATAAATTAGATCCTTTACCACCCTCAAAAGTTTCTGATAGTAAATGTAACAAATAATTGTCGAAGAATGTTGTGCATATATACTTTAGAGAATAAATATTACAGCAGATAAAGGATGCCATTTCAATGTCAAGGTGGGGCTTATTACCTACCTATTACTTATATCTGCATATAGACAAATCTAGAATTAACCATGAAGTTGACAATAATTTTCCTTTCTGCAAAGTAGTTATCTAAGTTTTTGTGATGGTATGTATATATTAATATCTTGTTTAGTAAATATATTTAAGACTTTAATTCATATATAGTTTTTTGTAAAATTTCTTTTGTGACTCATTAGTTTTACACATTACAACGTATACCCTTTCTTGAACATGATCCTTTCAATGGCAAAGAAAATGATTTAAATGATCACATATTGAACGAAAATAAA
>JAKDMR010000469.1 GCA_030452275.1 Candidatus Nitrosocosmicus sp.
TTGTTATATATTACTGATTGAATGTTTGTTTAGAAAATATATGCTAAACGGTATATTGAGACCGTAATTGGGTTTTTAGAAAATAGATAGCAGGATCGAGTTAGCATGACAGAATCAGTTATACCTTTACTACTGGCTGGACCCATTATTCGTCGGGTTGACAAGAAACAAGTGTGTATATGGATAGCAACGAGCAAGGCCGTATATACAAGAGTAGAAATATTCAAATTCAAAAGGTCAAAAAGCGGCTTTGTTCTAAGCAATGATGTTGATGAACATACTGATAAAGAACTCCTACCACAAATCTCTCAGCCTATTATGCATATTATAGGTAGTGGTAATATTACTTCTTTAAAACTTGGAGACAACCTGCATGTGAGCCTCATCACTGCTAGACCGTTTCCTCTGGATGAACATAATGCAGCTAATGAGATAAGCTTATTGTCCACTTTTCCCACAGAAGAGATCCTGGCTTATGATGTGGATCTTTTTTTACTTAAAGAAATCAAAGAAAAAGGACTGCGCCTTAAAGATCTGGGATTGTTATCTGGAGAAAATATCATACTTTATGATAGTTCTGATGCTGATGTACTGCAAAATCATAATGAGCATGAAGACAAACCCTTACATATCTTGTTTTCTTTGCCTACGTTCTTTATTCCTGATGGAAGAAATGGATCTCAACTAAATATTCTCTACGGCTCTTGTAGAAAACTACACGGTGACGATGAAGATAGTTTGCTTATAGGAGATAAACTTCTTGCCTCTTCCATTTCTGATTTAAAAAAAAGACCAATCTCACTATTTCTAATAGGTGATCAAATTTATGCCGATGACGTCGCTGGACCTTTAATAGGTTATCTGGGAAGGTTGTCAAACGAGCTACTTGGATGGCGAGAAATTGTTGATGGGATAACTCTTTGCCAATATCCCTACCTATATGATCTGCGATGATCATGAAATTACTGACGATTGGAACATCAACCGCAAATGGAGGGACTCTGTAAGGAACAGTGTAAGCGGAGCTCAAATAATTGTCAATGGTCTTATAGTTTATTGGGCTTTTCAGGGGTGGGGAAACGATCCAGATTCGTTTAATGATGACTTTATCGAATCAATCAAGTCATACCTGGATCTAAAAAAACAAAAGAGTTTGTTCCATTTTGACAAGACTGCAGAGTTTTCAAATCTGATTTACGATAGCGGAGTTAATAAAATTGATAAAACAGGATTATTGGAAGACCGAATTTGGAATTATAAAAAATGGACATATGTTGCTCCTACTTATCCATTTTCCGTATTTTTAGATTGTAGGACACAGAGAGAATTTGTAAATCCTGACGGACCTCCTGTATTATTAAATGATGAGACATTGGCCTACATAAAATCTGAAGTTTATCACTCAGGATACAAACGAGGTGACCCGCTCGTTATTATTTCTCCGACACCGGTATTTGGTTTTGAACATGACGAAAGCTTACAACGATTTCTGACCTCCATTTCAGGAAGTTATAAGTGGGACCTTGAAACTTGGGGAGCTAACAAAATGGGATTCATAAATTTCTTGACTTTTGTGTCTAATACATTTAGCCCTGATTACTGCATTATTTTATCAGGGGATGTTCATTACGCCTTTACGATGAAAGCAAAATTTGATCAATTCAATAATGGGGACCATCTAAAGCAATCATCTCGCGATTTAGGAAATAATATCCCGATATTATCATCTATGCCCGTGGCTCAGTTGACCGCTAGTCCTTTGCGAAGCAACAGCTTGACAAGGAGAAAGCTAGCTATCATGGTTCTAAATTTGGTACATAAAATCATCATAACTAGGAAAACGGTATCACGAACAGGCTTGATTGATGCATCTTATAACCCCGGTTACAATAACCATGGAACTTCAAAAGAATTAAAGGAAGTCAACTGATCAAATAAAGAAAATCTAAATTATTCAAAACATGGAAAAGAAGTATCATTTCCCATTAAAATCAAGACTATCTTTACAAGTTTGATAAATCGTTATTTTGTTGAGAAGGAAGGGGAGTCTGCTGAGCAATTTCCAAATTGGAGGGAGTCTAGAATGCTCGTCACACCAAAAGGTCACGGTACAATTCCCGTGTTAGCAAATAATAATATAGGTTCAGTTTCATTGAATTTAAAATCACGTACTGTAGAACACGCTATTTTTTCTTGAAAGTAATAATATACGATCCAGCATAGCCAAGATAGAATTTGATGATACAAATAAAGATACTAGATGAATTTTTTTATTTTCTTGATACCTAAAAGATTGAGACGAAAGAAAGACTAGGGTAACAACTAGATCTCCTGCGTGATGTCCAAACAGCGTTTATGAAAAGATGTGTGAATATATCGCAATTTCTAAATTATTTTAAAGATAATACAAGAAGAAAAATCAAACCATATGACTTACAAACGAGGTTGAATATGTTGACTGATCGTTTGATGTATTTATAAGTGGAACC
>JAKDMR010000470.1 GCA_030452275.1 Candidatus Nitrosocosmicus sp.
TGTATTAAGCCTACATTTTATTCTACCTTAAAACGATCTCCATATAAGCTTTTGAGACAAGTAAATGCTTATTTCCATCTAAATCCTTAATCAAGGACATTGATACTTTGGAGTTTTCAATATCCAGTTCTTTGGCAAACTTGTGGGGTATGACTAATGCTGTTGAGTCATCATCGATACTTCTGATAGTTTTTCCTATCAGTGTAACATCGCGAATATTTTTATCATCATCATTATTATATTCTTCATCAATGATACCCATAACAGTATTATAACATTCAAATTTAAAAGCATTTTGCAATTTAGTAAAAGAAAAAATATTATCTTCAAAATTTCAGTTATATGTATAGAATAATTCTGTATGAAACAGGACTGTTACATAAGACTTTTTCAAAAGTGCAATCTTTGCTTATTTTCTTCGTTTTTTCTGATTTCTACATAGCGTTTATCTTTGAATCAAAATCTTAATAGAATCTAAAAGATCAGGTTAGATTGATCTAGGGTCCATTACACCAAGATATTTTTTCTTTAGCTTTTTACTCGTTTTATCTCTCCAATAAGCATAGTAATATGGTCCATGAGGACATAAATTACAAAGTTCTTTCCCACAGTTTATGAACTCTTCTCTTATTGTGCAATTTTTAGGTACTATTGAAAGATTCTCTTTGAATTTCTCAGCAGGACTATCAAACTCTTCTATATCTTGATTT
Organism: Candidatus Nitrosocosmicus sp.; assembly: GCA_030452275.1. GTDB lineage: Archaea > Thermoproteota > Nitrososphaeria > Nitrososphaerales > Nitrososphaeraceae > Nitrosocosmicus. The sequence continues at coordinate 711 of JAKDMR010000470.1, forward strand.
ATATGTTCATAACTTTTCGCATATTCTTTATCCCTATTTTCATCACTGTCTGATTCTCCTTTAGTAAGTTGTCTAGAAATCAAACTCTTTATTTCAGCATCGTTTTTTATTACAAACCTTTTATCAAATTGTAAAATAGTTGACTTTAGTTTATAATAGTGTGATCGTTTATCTAGTTTCTGGTATATCTCATCGGAGTACAATTCGCTTTTATATTTATAATAGGTTCTCCTAGAAATCGGTTTGTTTGGCGGTAAAATATTGTTTATGCATTCAATCGATCGTTTCTCACTTAGATGAAAATATTCGCAATTTTTAATTAGTTGTAAAACAAGTTGCTTCTGTTCTTTATATCGCATTCTGATCTCTTAGATCATATTACTTGTTACTCTAAAATATTAAAGGCTGAGTTGTTAGATAAAAGATTTTCAACAAAATTTACATTAATTCGAGCATGATTCATATCTTTTGTTCCAAAAAGAATTGACTAACTGCAAATGTAGTTTTGGAAGACAGCTTAACAGTTGGAAAATTTCGTTAACTAGAGCCCACTTATATAACAGAATTCTTATATCATCATACCCTATTCAATCCTCGAGATCTTCTTCTCCTTGAAAGGTCACAAACGATAAAGGGGTTTGAGTGATAATGGATAACAATAGGTTACGAAAATAGATTTTACATGTATACAACGCTGCAGAAAACATATACTAATTGGTATGCAAAGCTTAAAAGCAATGATAAGACATTTCACACTTGACGATTTGTACATTGAATAAAAGTAAAAAGGGCGGGACAAGCGATCATCCGACGACTAGAAAGAAGATTATCATAAATCTACATCCGTAATCTAATCAAATGACTAAACCAACATCAGAATTAGAGACTTTCAATTTACTCGACCTTATAAGATGTCCTTATCAGACATTAGGAAAATACATTATATTGGAAGCTACGCCAGCAACGGGCATCTTATACTTAACAGATAATTCTCCTAATTTTATATCAGGTCATATTAGACTGAGGGGTAAATACGAAGGGCGATATCCTTACAAATATCTGGACATGATAGAAAATATTTTTGGTCCAGAACCAAATACAATTGAAGTATGTAGTCGTAGCGTTATGGCTAGGCATAACGGTGGTAATTGCTTTACAGTCGATATCAACAAAGATACAGATCCAGATCTCGTTACAGATGCAATGACACTAGAAGGTGTTTCTAATTGCGAATATGATAGATGGAGAGCAGATCCACCATATAACGAATCTACTGCTATGTCGATGTATGACACAGCATTACCTTCCACGGCTAAGTTATTAGAAACTGGAGCACGTATATGCAAGCCTAAATCATTATTATTTCTCTTACTAGGACCACAAAATTACCAACATTGTCCTAGAAACCTCAAAAGAATTGGATGGATATGTATTACTATAGTACCGAATAATGAGCTTAGAGCGTTACACATTTTTTACAAAAATGAATAATTAGATTTTGCTACTTTTGTCTCAATACCGAACCTCAAGAACAGGGATTAATCAAGCGAGGCTATGTATTGTAGATTCCCTATAAAAGAAAAAAAGATGAAAAATATGAGGATGATGGCATCAAGACTGAAACAAAAAACCCCTCAAACCAAAAAAATATTCTCCGAGATGATGGATTGCAGAAAAAACCAATTCATGATGGCATAACAGGTCTAGGAAGCTTTTCACAAGATATGAAAAGAAGGATGAAAACTATCTTGGGTTGGTACAGTTCT
>JAKDMR010000471.1 GCA_030452275.1 Candidatus Nitrosocosmicus sp.
TTATTATTTCATATTTGATTTCTACATTATTGTCTTGTTCATTTATATCAACTTGTCAATAAAGAACCTTTTTAATTCTTATTCATATACATGTTACTAACTCAAGAAAAGTTTATGCATATTTTCTTTGGTTAGATGCAATTTGTAAATCTGATCATTATTGAGGATAAATACCTGATCATGTAACTCGAACATTTCTATCATTTCTGTTGTAGAAGCTTTAAATAGATTATTCAACTCATATGCACAAAATACCAGACCCTCTAATCTGTTTTTGTCATATTCTTTTTTGAGATAGCATGCTTCCTTGACTGATGAGTCTGCAATATCATTAATGAGGAAATCAAGCAAACATATTTCTTTATTATGAGAATTTTGGGAAATGTTTTGTAATATTTCTTTAAGATGTTTCAGGGGATCTTTTTGAGATGACTTGTATGGTGTTATTGTCCCGTCAAACCAGTCTAGTTTTTCTAGGATCTCTGTAATTGAAGAATCAGATGAACGGACGAAACATCTAAACCATTCACCTTCCTTGGCCAATTTATCTAGTGACTTGATCATTCGAATGACAGACTCTACATTATCATAAAGAAGTAGATGGTGCTGTTTTGGGATTTTGTCCTGTTTTTTTAGTCATTGATCTACGGCGCCCTTTACAATTGAATTTATAGACACTCCCTTCTTTTTTGATTGATCACCTAGTTGAAAGTGAATCTCGTCGTCGAAGCCTCGGATTATCATGTTACGAGCCATATACCTTCATGAAACCTTCAGATCAATATAAGTGATGATATCTAGATATCATTAATAGAAAACTATTCATAATCGGATATCGTGATATCATATTATGAGCCAACTAGATCTATCAAATAAAGAGAATGAATCAAGTAACATAGCAAGTAACATAGCAAGTGACAAAAGAGAACTGAAAAATACAAAAACTGGGAATGTGTGGAAACTAGGGGATTATCGTAGCATCTCTACAATGCTTCCTTCAATATCCTCACACTTGGTGGGAACACTAAATGTTCACTCTGGAGAGTATGTTCTTGACATCGCATGTGGAAATGGTAACACTGCAATTACCGCCGGGAGAATGGGGGCAAATGTAACTAGAATAGACATCACGGCTGAGCTTTTAGATCTTGCTGTAGAAGAAGCGAAAATTGCCCAGGTCGATGGGATAACTTGGAAGGAAGGTGATGCCCAGAATTTACCCTTTGAGGATGAATCTTTTGATATTGTTCTTTCAATCTTTGGACCCATGTTCGCTCCTCAAGCAGACCTCATTGCCAGAGAAATGATTCGTGTAACAAAGAAAGGTGGTAGGATTGGATTCGCAACTTGGCCGCCCTAACTTGCGATTGGGTCAATATTTAAAATAAATGGTAAACATTTACCTAAACCGGTTAACAGTCCGCCCTCCCCAATACTTTGGGGTGTTCCTGAAGTAATGGAAAAACGATTAAATGAGGTAACAGAAGTGCATTTTGAACGTGGGACAACACTCTCCGATTCTTAGTCCCAATCACTTTTGGGAATTCATGAGTACAAAATATGGACCGTTAATCAATACTATCCAAATATTAAAGAATCACGGTGATTCTATTGAAATCGATTCACTTAGAGATGATTTCTTGAAAGTAATAGATCCATATGTCTTTGACAATCGTATAGAATTGGGTTACCTATTGACTATTGCAAAAAGAAGGTAGATTTTGTGGTGTAAAGAACGAATTAATTCATAATTTTACAATAGTGATGACTATGCCATATTTATCTCTAGTCGTCTTCATTTGTTTCTATCAAAAGTATCTCGGGATCTACAATGTATTTCACCAACTTTTCTTTATCTATTTTAATACCTAAAGTGCCACTTTTCTTATCGTGATCAGAAATGATTATTTTTCTAACTATCATCCATTCAACGGCTTTGTCAAATGTGTATAGTAGTTCCTTTCTATGATAACTCGATTCTTCGGTTGTATCATAGGGTTCGAGTCTCGCATCTATCTTATTATATAACTCCTGTATGGAATTAAAAGTATGATTTTTCTCAGGTTCGTTACCTAGGATCAGATGTATAGACGTCATTATACTTTTTGTTATTTCCAAATCTTTATTCACAGATCTAAATTATTTTGCTGGTCTACACATAATTGTTTATCTTATTTTGCGGTTATTTCTTTATCCAGCTGGGAAATATCTGTCTAGAAAGAAAAAAGTATCCTTAAGTTGATTCAATTGATATACTTTGATCAATTTTATCATGAAAGTTGGGGTTTGGAGCAACAAAGTTGGTTTGTTTGTGCAGAATAAAAATGAAATTAAATTCATAAAGTATTTGTAATAATGGTTGCTTGTATGGATACTGTTGTAAATCAAATCATGATTTTTTTTATTACAAAGCCATTATACCATTTAACACAAGTAAATAAACAAAGTTTATAGCTAGTGTGGTTGCA
>JAKDMR010000052.1 GCA_030452275.1 Candidatus Nitrosocosmicus sp.
TTACATACGCTAGACAGAAATAAAGCTCTTTTGACTAATTACGCAAGAGATCTAAACTTAATATCTATACAATTATCCATTGAGTATTTAGAGTCAAAATGCCTAGATTGTATAAAATCAACAGGTATTTTTATACAACCAACACTTTACCAAATTATTACCAACCAGAATATCAGGGGGATCGTTTTTGCAATCTCCAAATGCACGAGGACATCTATCTATAAACCGACATCCTTCTCCTATTCCTGTCAGATTGGGAGGATCTCCTTTAATAAATTTGATGGATTTCTCTGAGGATCTTATATGAGGTATTGATTGGATGAGGGCTTGAGTATATGGGTGCAATGGTTTTTCAAAAACTGTTTTGACATCTGAAATTTCAACAGCTTGCCCTGCGTACATGATGATTACGCTATCTACCAGATTTGGAATCAGTGACATGTCATGAGTTATGATTATTATTTTCATATTTGTTTCCTGTTTTAATTTTTTTAATAATTGTAATACTTGTGATTGAATTACTACATCTAATGCTGTAGTCGGTTCGTCTGCGATTAGAATCGTAGGCCCGAGTAATAGCGCATTGGCTATTACTATTCGTTGCTTCATTCCACCACTCAATTCATGGGGGTATTTTTTACAAACAAAGTCTGGATTTAATCCTACATCGTTAAGAGCAGACCTGATAATTGAAATACAATCTTTATTAGATATTTTTTTTCTATGTGTTGACAAGATTTCTCTCATCTGATCTTCTATGGTAAACACTGGATCAAGACTATTCATTGATCCTTGAAATACCATTGATATTTTCTTCCACCTGTATTTCTCATTGAATTCTTTCTCTGAGATATTCAAAATATCTTGATCTTCAAAGATGAAACTTCCTGATACTATGGAGCCGTTTTCTGCCAATGATCTCATGAGCCCATATGCAAGCGAACTCTTTCCTGATCCGGATTCACCTATTATACCAATACCTTGGGTATCTTTCATTTTAAACGAAACATTGTCAACGGCATTTAAGATTCCTGACTTTGTTTTGTAAGCAATAGAAAGATCATTTACTTCAAACATACCGTTTATGCTTTTGTCTGGCCCGTTTTTATAGAATCTATTACTCTCATTCATTTCAAATTACTTCTTATCTGATTAGACATCTTTGGACTTTTGTTTAATCATCATAAGTTCACTTTCTTTTTTGCTTTATATTGTTTTTTGTATAATTTGTGTCTCAATTTTGAGGAGTTAAACGATTTTATTGGCGATAGGACCACTTTATTTTGATTTCCGTATTTATGACCGAATTACTTATAACCTGTGTAAAAAAAAACACACAAGGGATCATAGTCCAAGTGGGAATTAATGGAAATATTTTTGATGTCAAGACTATAGCCCAAAAAATATGGTCTAGGGAGAACACGTATTTTACGATAGCAAATGGGATTAGGGTGAGGGTATTTGCACTTAGACATCCTCCTAATGATGAACCCTACCTTACTACAACTACTAACTTGAAATTGCCCAATAATCTTAAATATTTGCCAAAATGCCAATGACTCTATCTCTACTTCTGGTTTGACCACTTGGTCCATGCTAAAACTAGAACCAAGTTTAGACGGATATCGGTTAAATTTCCTACTTGGAAGGTCATAGATAAGAAGAATCATTGTTCATAAGCTTTTGTGTTTTGAATGCTCGTCAAAAAAATCAAAGATATTTAAGTGTATTCTTTTATAAGGTTTAAAGTGGTACTGAAAACCCCTATTTGTACTTTTGATGCTAAAACAGGTATTTTATGTAACTTATGTGAAAGCAAACTCGAATCAGGCCAGATCACTCAATCGGATGTTGATAGCTCTATAGTTCTTACTAGACTAGCACAAAAAAATTCCAACATAAATAAAATGACGTTAATTTCGGCAAAAGAAATTCAGAATGAACATATACTAATGCTCAAGAGTTCTGATTTAAGGCTAATCCGTTCAAACATCGAACTTAGTGATATCATAAATAAAGCATTTCAGAAAGACATTTGGATAATTGAATCTGATTCTAATGATCGAAGATTTCTAGATAATCTATTTCATCCCATAAAGTTAGAAAGTGTAAATTTCGTCTGGTTACCTGATGGTAGTAAGTTGACAAGGGTTGTTATGGCAAAGAATTCTAAAAGAATCGATGAAAAGAGGTTAGAAACCATTAAAATGATTTCTATGGCAGTTAGGCAAATCGATCTCATAATTGAGTATGATTGAAACCTTTATTCGAATTTCAATGTCGAACATGTAGTTTATTAAAAGGAGTTGATTGATTTCATTAGATATGGCACACTCAGCTCAGGATGAATCAAAAAACAACAACACAAGAACTCACTTCACTTCTGAATTACAAGAGTTACAAACAGGTTCGGAAGTTAAAGTTGCAGGGTGGATTGAGGATTTCAGGGATATAGGGAAACTTGGATTCATATTACTCAGAGATGTGACAGGTTTAGTCCAAACCGTTTTGGTCGGAGAGATTTTGCAAAAAGCTAAATCAATTCCTAGACAGAGTAATATTTTGATAACCGGTGTAGTACAGAACACCAAGTCTAAGAATTTTCCATTCGAGATCAAAGTCAAGGAAATTTTTGTTTATTCACCCGCTTCTCTATCTCTCCCTCTAGATCCAACAGGCAGGGTTGAATCAAATTTGGATACCAGGCTTGACAGTAGAGCTCTGGATCTGCGAAACCCCAAAATTTCTAATATCTTTGTTATTCGTTCAAATATTCTGAGAATAATTCGAGATTTTTTTTCTGAAAACAAGTTCATAGAGGTTAACACACCAAAAATAATAGGAAGTGCAAGCGAAGGGGGATCAAACCTTTTTTCATTTGATTATTTCAAACGAAAGGGGTTCTTAGCACAAAGCCCTCAGTTATATAAGGAACAACTGGTCTTGGCTTTGGATCGTGTGTTTGAAATCGCACCATTTTTTAGAGCTGAAAATTCTCATACTCTTAGACATCTTAATGAGTTTTTGAGTGTTGATCTAGAAGCGGCTTACCTTGATTATTATGATGTAATGAATCTAGTGGAAGAGCTAATCAAGAAAATACTCATACATATGAAAGATTCCAATTACACAGATAATGAGAATCCGCTCATTAGAGAAAACACAATAAACGATTTAATTTCAATTCCATTTCCAAAAATAAGTTACGATAAATGTTTGGACGAATTAACTAGTCTAGGAGAAAAAGTTGCCTTTGGGGATGATTTATCTGATTCCTCTTTAAGAAAGTTAGGTGAAAAATTTGACAAGTTCTATTTCATTGTAGACTGGCCACTTGACCTAAAACCTTTTTACATACACGAGAAGGAATCCAGTTCTATCCTGTCAAAGTCATTTGATTTGCAGTTTGGTCATCTTGAGCTAGTATCTGGAGGGACTAGGCAGCACGATGTGTCAAAACTGAAAAGTCGACTGACCGAACAAGGCTTATCTCCTGAAAGCTTTAAGGATCATTTGAGAGTCTTTGAGTGGGGGATGCCTCCTCACTCAGGCTGTGGACTTGGATTTGATAGATTAATAATGGTGTTATTAGGTCTTAGTAATATTAGAGAGGCAGTTTTATACCCTAGAGATACTTCAAGAATTAGCCCTTGACAATGATCATCTTGATTTCTTCAATCCCATCAATTTTACCTTTTGAAGAATCACTGAAAATAAAACATCTCATCTCATCAGTTATTGTGGATTTGATTATCCATGGTATTGGATTTATTTCCATGAATGTCTTGTCAGTTTCTGATGGAAAGGGTTTGGAAGGATGTGAATGAAATATGCCAACGACCGAGGTGTTTGATAATACTGCGTATTCATAAATTTTCAATAATTCATTTTCATCCATGGTGAACCTGACCTCGGATGAATCTTTGTTACTCATGGGAATTACCTCTTCAGTCTCATAGCTGTTCTCCTTCTTCTTTCCCAGAAGTATCGCACAGGACTCCTTTGGACCACTCATGGTTGCAATCTGATCTAATGTTAACAGCTGACTAGCCCTTAGCTCTATTGTTAGTTGATTCATTCCAATGTACCTTGCCATTAAAATAGAATCGTACTTTTAAGAATCAAAATAAAGAAACTATTAATTATACCATAATCACCCTTTAATATATTCATGACAGACTGGGACTTGCTCATGCCAGGCGCTGGTTTAACAGCTGTTGGTGCTATTGGAGTAGCCGTATCTCTATCTGGAATCGCTAAAACCTTTATGGATGGAATGCAGTCCGTTTCACTCTTACTAATGTTTTTTGGATTAATTTTCTTAACTGCCGGGCTCTTTAAGGATGGTTTTCCTACTTCAAAAAAATCAAAAACAGCAGTGGCCATAATATTGATTCTATTCATAACTGCAGGAATTATCGGGGCTGTGCAAGTAAGCATCAGAGTTCCTTCAATATTTTCATTTATCGCCATTATTGTTACTATAAGTATTCCTTCACTAATAATAATAATCGCTTCTTATCGGAAGCATACTCATTTATTGAAAATAGCCACGGCTTGTGTAGCGGTTATGATAATAGGATCTGGAGTTATAATATCAACTGCCTGGATGGCTGCCACTGCAACTCCGACATCGGAGGGTGAAACAACGGACGGTGACTCTCAAAACGCAACAATACCCAAAGTTGTTAATACTACTATTGTTGCTGCTACCATCCCTGCCGGTGCCTCTGGCCAGGGAAATCCCTATTATGAACCAGCAATAATCGAAGCCAGTAAAGGCGAAGCTATCGAATGGACTAATTTAGACAATGTTCCACATACAGTGACTAGTTTCGCTGATGATGGCCAATCCTTTGATTCATCCTTGATAATGCCAGAAAAGACATACGTCCTCGATACCACTGGTCTTACCGAATCAGAGTATGAATACTTTTGTACTTTACATCCTTTCATGAAAGCCTCATTCACCTTGAGCTAGCCAAAATACCCTCCCAAAGGCGTGAAAATTTCTTAAAAAAGGCTATGAGCGGGACTATGGTTTTGAAAATATTTTTTTGATCGAAGAGAACATATTTCCGTTATTATTTGGAGCATTACCCTCATAACATTCAGGACAAACAGGTCGTAAGTTTTCTGGTCTGTTGTCCTTTTTTGACCCATTTATATAAATAAAATGTGGTTGATTTGTTCCAGATAATTTCTTTGAACATTCCTGACACCTATATTTTGACCTTTCAAGTACTGTTTGCTTTATGGCAAGTGATAATTCTTTATACTTGTCCTTTTTCTTACTATTATTACCTGATGCGTTTCCAAAGAAAGACAATATATCTATATTCTTGGATTATCTTACATAAATTCTTTCTTTAGTAATCGATTATATAAGGTCAAGTTCAAATGGATTAGTCCGTGAATAATCTTAAAGGTAATGAGGATATTGGCGAAAGGATGATTCATTGTGCTTTATGTGGCCAAGAAATAAAACACAGTAAGGCATGGCCTCACGTGGATGGTGACTCAAACCTGGGAGTAAAAAAAATCGATTATTTTTGTAGTGAGGGGCACAAAGCAGAGTTCTTTGGCTCATAGATGCTGTACAGTATTTATTTTATTTATTTATTCTTAGAAAATTGGCAATTCATTATCAGCTGCCATATCTATTTGGCTCCGAGGGATAACATTTTTTAATCATCCACATCATTAAAATTTTTCTTCATTGCCAATTTCTTTTCTGTATATTTCTAATTAAAGTTATTTGTTTATGTTTGAGGATTCTATGCAAACTTTTCCACCAGTTCAATATGGCACTCATGACCCCTGTGATCCTTGTCAATCATTCTAGCTTCTTCCTCGGTTATGGGAAATCTTTCATCATTCAAATGTTTTGAATCCTTCTCTAATAATACAATCTTGCATTGGTCACAAATTAATTGTTGTACCATCATAATATTATTGGCTTCCTATAATTTTTTAAACCTTTGGATGAATAGCGAATAATTTTTAGTTTTTTGGTTGTAATTTTGTTCTAAAAATGCCCTGTAAGAATTGTAATAATCTCTTGTGACATTGAACGCTAATCTGTGATCTGCCCTTGAAAACGAGGCTGATCCTTCCGATCATTAACGAATCTTTGACAAGAAATAAGCACTTTTGGTTTAATAAATAGTATTTAATCTTATTGTAGATAGGTCTGGAGAACACGTTTGAATTGGCTGTTATGAAGTCCGTATGCATAAAAAGACCCATAGAAATTTTGCCAAGCTTGGAGGATGACAATAATGTAACCAAGGTTGAGAATGCTGTACACGAACCCCATTTAGAAATTAAAGGAGATGCTGTAAAAAGGGTGATGGATTTCTATTCACCGTAATAGAAATGTCACCATCCATGTTCCTAAAACTATGAATCCTTTATACAAAAAAGGAGAAACCCTAATTCGATCGAAATTTAATGAGGAGTTAGCAATTCGAAAGGTCCTTCATATTGTATTAAACACAATGATCTCTTCTCGCAAACGAATATGTTTGATACTGATTCATTTACGCAATTTGAACCATCCCTACATTGATTAACTTGATTATTCAACTGTTCGAGTGATTGATTGTCGCAATGTGCATCGTCTCTACATTGATTATTTTGGTAATTATCCTGAACAAGATCTCTTGTTTGTTCATTTGTGCCCTCATTAGTTTGAGCCTGTGATTCTTTATTATCTGCAAAAACATAATTAGTATTTATAATCGAAAATAACGTAATCATAGAAATCACAGAAATTATCATAATATTCTTCATTATCAATGTTTAATGGGTTTTTGAATTTATTTAAAATTCTTAAGATCAGGCTGTACAATTAAACCAAAATTCTTATCAGAAATTTATTTCTACCATAAAGATTGAATAGAAATGTCGATTAGATTCTAGTGAATGCTTAATCTATACGATTATGAATTTTTGCATGATCCTGTTCCGATAGTTGCCTAAGTGTAAGAATGATTGGGTAGTCTGTCGCCTTTAGTTAAGTTACGAAATACTAGTCGTTATTCCCAAATTGACCTTGAACACGGCAATGACAACCAAGATTACAAAAGCTCTAGATAGTGCTTTTTTGGATTGTTATTTTCATCAACAGTCAAATCAGTAAATTCATGTATTTGGCTACATGATTAATTCTTATAGTTCAAGTTGTTTTTTGATCTGATATGTTTCCATGAATATATTATATAAATAAAGTAAATTAACTGTCGATTTACTATATTTAATACAATGCAAGAAAGGAATCTGATAAAAAGTGCCTCCGGCTAAGAAGGTCTGTATAGTATGTGAAAAGAACATCGACGTGACCAGGGGTCAGGAAATAAAAAGATGTTATTACTGTAATAATGCAATTTGCAATAAACACTTTAGTTTTTGTAGATTGTGTACAAAATTGATTTGCGATAATGAACTTAGAAAATGTGATTATTGTCCATTTGATCAATGTAAGAACTGTACCATAAAGTACAAGAACAACAAGTCAAATTCTGTTTCGTTATGTTGTTTAGAATGTTCCACAAATGAAAAAAATAAGGGTTGAATCAACTAACCTTCTATTGGCGCGAATGCGACTAATGAGCCACCTACCTCGTGGTCATCATCTTCATTTGGATACAAATTAACTTTATCAGTAGGAACAAAAAGCATTCCGTTCCCAATAGATGCTCCCACAGGAGAGATTGAACCTCGGACATCATATTCCCAGAGTTTTCCCCCCGTGTTAGCGTCTAGTGCCAAGATTATTCCGGTCCTTTGATTATCGCCAAACTTGATGTAACCGGTGTAAACAATTCCATTTGACACCAAAGGGGAAACTCTAGGTGGGTACTCTGTATCACTCTTCCATTTAACAACACCTGATTTCATATCCAGGGCGTATATAGTACCATTGACCAATCCCTGCTCGATCGAATTCTCGGGATCCTCTTTATGTCCGCTTAATCCTTCAGTAAAAAAATTTAGTCCTCTGTTTGTTGCGGTTATATATATGGTATCTTCGTCTACAGCATGATAGTTGTATACGCCGTAGGACCAAATCATTCCGCTCCCCGAGGGTGAAGGCAAGCTGTCAACGTTAACTTGTTTGCCCAGAGTTGTCCACCATATTTCTTCCCCAGTTAATGCATCCATAGCAATTACGTTGCCCATTTTGTCATGTCCTATCACTATTTTTTTTGACGACCCATTTTCAAATTTTACACTACTTACACTACTTCCCCAAGAAGTATCCCAATCATGCGTGTCTGGAACTTTTACGTTCAAGACCGTCCCATGAGCAATAAATGGAGTTGCCCATATGATTTTGCCTTCCTTAATATTTAACGCCACCATATGATTAGAATAAAGATTAACTGATTCCCTTGTTGATGCATTGAAATTGGGGGAAGCACTACCCAAGGGGATATATGCAATTCCTGTTTCTACGTCAATTGAACCGCCCGACCATGCTGTAGCTCCACCGTTAGGTGGATTTTTACCATTTTCAACCCACTTTCCACTCGTTGTATCAATATTCCATAAAATGCTCCCATCTGTTTTGTTTAGAGCCGTTATGTTGCCCTTTACAAATCCTTTACCAGGGGGGAGTCCACTACCACCAGATCCTGCAATTACATAGTCTTTCCAAATCAGAGGAGGTGAATTTATGGCATATCCTAAACTGGTATCTCCTAATATCGGAGACTCCCACAATATTTCCCCATTCGTAGCGTTCACTGAAATGATTTTAGCCTTAGTTCCTATAGTGGCATAAATTATTCCATCTGAAAAATATAGTCCCATGGTAGGGCCTCCGTCTAAATCAAGCCTCCATTTAATGTTTCCAGTCAAAGTATCAAATGAAATGATGTTTCCTATATAGTCCTGGAAGAAACCACTACCGTTTACTATTATGGGTGGGTCTTGTATTTCATACGTGTTATTCAATCGCCACTTAATTTTTAGATCTCCTACGTTAGATTTGTCGATCTGAGTTTGATTACTGTTCCGTGTCCCATAAATATCGTGGTTGACAAATATCCAGTTATCTCTATTTCTTTCTTCCATGCCTGTTTCAAAATGTTTTTTCAGATCTTCTGTCTTTTGGTCGTGCATCCGATTAGATACGTCTAATCTGTCTGTTGAAATTCTATCCGGATCCTCTGTGCTGCTGGCTAAAACATTCATAATGGAGTTTGAAGCTTCAAACATAATGAGGAATGAAACTACAACAATACTATACAATACAATAGTTTTTACGAAATCTAAAATCGACATTGTTATTATTTGAATTACTCCAAACTAAAATCTTTTTATAGAATATCACTGATGAGACTTGTATTCATCTCAGCGAATATGATCAAATGAGGATTGAGTTCGATAAATTGCACAAGATGATTTTGAAGCTTCATTGATTCATTCAACATTAAGCATACCCTTATTTACTTCTAGTAATATCTTTTCACTTTGGGAAAGGGAAGGCAAAAATCCCAAACTTCCTTTCATTTTATCAAATTTATTAGATGTAGTTTCGGCTTTTATGATCAAAAATTCGAACTCTATCTTACAATAGCTTTAATATATTTTGAGAAGTAATTCAATTTATGGGTGATTCCTTTTCAGATTATTTGATTGATACCATAAATAAAGGGTCCTTGTCATTGATGCTATCGATTGGTTACAGGACTAGACTCATATCATTTCTAAATTGCTTCCATCCACAGTTGAACAAATCGCCAGGGAGGCCAATCTTAATCGAAGATATGTTAAAGAATGGCTTGGAACTATGGTAACCGGAAAAATTATAGATTATGATTCATCAAATAGTACCTTTAATCTGCAAAAAGAAAAGGCAACTGATATTCATTATAGAAATACTGGTCAACACCGTGGCAATAATTTTCCGTGTACTATGTGTGGAGGAGCATGTGTATATTGAATGTTACCACAATAAAGAAAATATAGTCGGAGAGTGGACAATGAGGAGCGAACTAGTCATTCATGATGGATTAATTGTTTAAGGGAATTAAATCGTTGAGTATAATAAGTTTAGCATCAAAACATGAGCATAGGTACACCAGTTTAAGGGGGTTGCTAAAAATAACAATAATAATATACTAA
>JAKDMR010000472.1 GCA_030452275.1 Candidatus Nitrosocosmicus sp.
CGAAGGTATCTTAGAAGAATAGGATATTGGCCTAAGATATGAGACTTAACTTATTCCGCCGCATTCGCCTGTTTTACCACAGAAAATATTCTCGGAATCATTTACCAATATTTGATTCCATTTAGTATTCTGTTGAACAGGATCTACGTTAAATTGTTCCAACATGGATGATTGCTGCAATTGTGGATTGACTATGTTGTCTGTTGTTACTTACGAATAACTTAGATTTAATCCAGAATTTCCTATGGCTAGAATTAATGCACTAGCCAAAACGAATATTGTAGAATCTTGAGTATATGCTTTCATGTCTTGAACTTTTGAGTCTTTATTCTCATCTTTTAATGTTGTTGTAGCTGTGAAAGATATTTTATGATCATAATTGAGTAATAATTCAATTGTAGTTATTAGTGGAAAATGGTCAGAAACTCTTCCTTGTAGATTCCATTGGGGGATTCATTGAAAGTAACAAAATTCTGAATATCATCCACTAATCCTGTCTTAAAGTCAAATTTAATACTAGATATGTGGTTTGAGTTGCATTTTTAATACTAAAAAAGGGTTTGTTTGTTTTGCATTCAGAATTTTTTTGATCCCTATAGGTTCATGTTTTAGTTCCGATTTTAACTCGTCTTGATATTTCACTAAGGCTTGAATATTTTTATACATAGTCTTTGAAAGTTAATTGCTGGATATGACTATCGAAGAAGAGAAAGGAGAAGGAGGAAATGTATGGTCTGAGTGGTTAGATTTCAATCACTCTAATATCACTACAACTGCTACTCCTGACAAGCCCGGAGTCTTTAAGGTTCATGCAAGCATGAAAATTCTATACATTGGGAGTGGTACGAACCTAAGGCAATCATTGTTAGAATCGCTATCAGATCCTTGCATAAGCAAAGCAAGGAGATTTAGTTATTTGATTACGGAAAACGCCGAGTATGTAAAGGAGCAATTACTAAAGGAATATCGTGAAAGTCATGGTGGAAGTTTGCCTACATGTATGGACAAATAAATAAATGGATGAATCCTCTCAAAAACTATGTTCAAAGTTTAACTTCGTAGAAGTGACATTTTGGTTGATAAACTTGCAATTGCAATACCTTACAAATATATTACATGATCTGTCCATATCCCTTTTTAATGATTACATCATTCTCATGTCTGTATTTGAAAATTCATTCATATAGAAATAGTATTGATATAGGAACTATTCTAAATAAATTACTAATAGTCATAATACTATTATTCTTAAATATTCATTCAATAATAATAAAGTATTGTCAACATATTCCATTGATAAATCACTTGTTTTAGTCCATGGGTCTTGCCATGGGGGATGGTGTTGGAATAAGATGACTCCTTTTCTAAAGACATATGGTCACGAAATATATACTCCTACACTTACCGGTTTAGGCGAAAGAAGTCATGTATTATATGAAGGTATTAATTTATCTACCCATATCCATGATATAGTTCAAGTATTTGAGTATCAAGACCTTTATGATGTGGTCTTGGTAGGTCACAGCTATGGTGACATGGTCATAGGCGGCGTCGCTGAGAAAATACCTGACAGAATTAAATCAATGATTTTTCTTGACGCATATAATTCCACAAGATGGTAAGGGTGCTTTTGATGTGATACCTGGTTTAAGAGAAATTTATGAGCAGAGAAGATTAAAGGAAGAGGGCAAAGATCGGCTTGTACTCTCCTATACACCTGAAGAATTTGGAGTTAGTAATAATAATGATATTAATTGGATGAAAAGTCGTTTATGTCCGATGCCTTTCCATACTCATGACGAGGTTTATCGATCCAAGAAATCAAATCCAAGAGATTGTCAAAAACTTACATCACATGTACCGATTTCGGAAATTCTATGTTTAATAGTATGATATCAAAAGAAATAGATGGTTGGGGTTATTTTGAGTTTCGAAGGGGACAAGATTCCATGATTACGGTACCATAAGAACTATCCAGATTATTGCTAAAGATCATAAGTGATAATGATTAGTGAAGCCTTATCTCATCTTTACAACATATTGAACTTCAAAAAGCCCGGTGCGTTTAGTATTAGATAAATTACAAGTCCAATTTTCGAATTAAACCTGGCCTTGATGAAATTCCCTCAGATATAAATAGTATCAAAGCCCATGATTATATCTTGTGACAATAATTCATTGATGGTATTACTGAGGTTTGTATTATAGAAAATCTTAATCTCGATCTTCAATAAGATTATTATCACATGATGAAAAGTCATCTATTAATAATCACCATAAACATCATGATTTCTTTTTCAATATCTATTTTTACTTCATTTCTTCTCACCAATAACAACAAATTACAATCTAATACTATTTGCAATATTGATTGCAACAACAACAATAATAATAATGACGACTTGCCATCCCTAGTTAATTGAGGCGGGGTCATAATTGATTTTAGTAATTTGTTCTAGTTTTCTAA
>JAKDMR010000053.1 GCA_030452275.1 Candidatus Nitrosocosmicus sp.
CTATCATATATTGACTTTTGACAATATCTTTAAAGTAATTAAAGTATCCAAAGATCGTATCGGGGTAATAGTTGGGAAGAAAGGTTCTGTCAAATCTGAAATAGAATCAAAATGTAATATTATTCTAGATGTAGACGGAGATAATGGAGATGTGACGATCCGACTAAAAAACGAAGCATCCTTAACAAATAGTGGAATATTCAAAGCATCTGAAATAATAATGGCCATTTCAAAAGGCTTCTCTCCTGAAAGGGCCTATAGGTTGCTATCTGATGATTCTTTGCTACAGCTTGTAGATCTACGAGAATATTCTGGGAAATCTATGAATTCTTTAGACAGGATCAAATCTAGACTTATTGGACAAAGCGGTAAATTTAGGAAGAATTTGGAGGATTTCTCTGGTGCTGACATATCAATCTACGGACATTTTGCAGGATTCATTGGTACTTATGACGAAACGTCTCTAGCTTTAAATGCAATTTTAATGATATGTAAAGGAAGTTCCCATAAATCAGTGTACCATATGCTTGAAGAACATAACAGGAAGAAAAAATTAGCAAAAATGGATCTATGGGAAAAAGTTAAATGAATACACACTATCTAGCCGGAGACATTCAGGTGGATAGTGGAATTTTACTCGGTCTATAAATCTCAGGTTAATAATTTCTATACTAATAAATATATCTTACAATAATGCATCTCTTGTATCA
The DNA here is from genome assembly GCA_030452275.1 of Candidatus Nitrosocosmicus sp. Classification (GTDB taxonomy): domain Archaea; phylum Thermoproteota; class Nitrososphaeria; order Nitrososphaerales; family Nitrososphaeraceae; genus Nitrosocosmicus. The sequence continues at coordinate 711 of JAKDMR010000053.1, forward strand.
ATGTTGAGGTTGTCCAGTTCTATTTCTTGTCCCATCTAGTGAACATATCATTGTTTATTCCAAATTGATCAAGTGTTTTTCCAATTATGTGTGAAATCAGATCGTCAATTGATTTTGGTTTATGGTAAAACCCTGGCATTGCTGGTAATATCACCACCCCAACCTCTGCTAACTTTAACATATTTGATATGTGGATTTTTGAAAGTGGGGTCTCTCTGGGGACTAAGACAAGCCTACGATTTTCCTTGATAGTAACTGACGCTGCTCGAGAAATGAGGTTATCGTCGTAACCATTGGCAATGCTAGAAAGGGTTTTCATGCTACAGGGAATAATTGCCATCCCGTCTGTTCTAAACGATCCGCTTGATATAGAAGCCGCCATATTATTTTCGTCATAGACGAAATTCGCGATCTTTTTGATCTCATTGACATTTTCTTCCGTCTCAATCTCGATATTTTTCTCTGCCCACCTGCTAAGTACTAGATGGGTCTCAATCTCGAATTTCTCTAATGCCTTCAAAAGCTTAATGCCATAAATTACACCGGAACTTCCTGTAATCCCTACAACTATCCTTGGATTTTCTCCCATGTTCTTTATTTATTGTGTTTCCAATGTTTTATATTTAATACCATAATACCATTTCTAATGCTTACAGTTTTTGGTTCTATTGCTTTAGACACTACAAGAACTCCTTTTGAAACCAAAGAGCGTATCTTGGGAGGGGCGGCGACTTATGCATCAATGGCTGCATCCTTCTTCGTACCTGTTTCATTAATAGGTGCGATTGGTAATGATTTTCCAGATAATTTTTACACTCAGTTGGGCAACAAAATGGATATAAAGGGATTAAAACGATTCGACGATAAAAAAACATTCTTTTATGATTCTACATTTGATTTTGATCTGTCTCATAGGACGACCAACATAACTGAACTTAATGTCATTGAAAATTTTGACCCGACTGTTCCAGTAGAATATAAAAACTCGAAATTTATTTATCTTGCAAATAATGATCCTGAACAAAATATAAAAATAATAGATAGGTTTAACAGCCCTGAATTAATTATTTGCGATACCATAGAATATTGGATTCATAATAAAAAGAACTCTGTTATATCTATGATCGAAAAAACCAATGGGGTTGTAATAAATGACCAAGAGGCAAGATTGCTTTGTAATAATTCTAACCTTGTTAAATGTGGAAAACAACTTTTATCCTATGGTCCTAATTTTGCAATTATTAAAAAGGGAGAACATGGTGTATTACTCTTTATTGGTGACGAGGTTGTACCAATACCGGGATACCCATTAGAAAGCGTTACTGATCCTACAGGAGCTGGAGATTCATTTGCTGGTGGATTTATGGGATATTTAATCTCAAAATCTAAAAATCATTTAGGTGATAATTTGGCATTAATTAAAGAATCAATTCTTATGGGAAGTATTATGGGTACTTTTGCTATAGAAGAGTTTGGAATAGATGGATTGATGCGAATAACTATTCAGAATATATTGGATAGGTATGACAAATACAAAAAGATGTTACATATTTAGCCTTTTTAGAAAGTATTATTACCAACTTTTGGATAATAGATTATGACCTCTAGTTAAATGAAAGTCCTTATCATTGATAATTACGATTCTTTTGTTTATAATATTGCCCAGATTATGGGTTTATTAAGTACAGATCCTATAGTGAAACGGAATAATCAGATTACCATTAAGGGTATATCTAAAATAAATCCTGACGCAATTATTATATCACCAGGTCCAGGACATCCAAAGTACAAAAAGGATTTTGGAATTTGTACAGATGTGATAACCAAACTGGGACCATCTGTTCCGATTCTGGGTATTTGCTTGGGGCATCAAGGCATTGTGAATGCCTATGGAGGAACGGTAAAAAGGGCAAAAGAGATAAAGCATGGTAAGACCAGCAATATCCAATTCAATGGCGACACTGAGTTATTTGATGGTGTTAAAAACCCGTTTGTGGCAACACGTTATCATTCATTAATTGCTGATAAAGATAATTTCCCAAAATGTTTGAAAATTACTTCTATTTCATTAGACGACCATGAAATAATGAGTGCATGTCATGAAAGATATCTGATCGAGGGTATACAGTTTCATCCTGAATCGATACTAACTGTTGAAGGTAAGAAAATTCTCTCTAATTTTATTCGAATGGTAAGGAAATGAGTTCGAATAATAAAAATATGGATAAAGATTTGGAAACAACTAATTGTGATCACAATATCTATGACACAGATGAGTTATACTCACAAAACCAAATTTATCTAAAGAAACTCTCGGCTGGACGGAGATTAGATAACAATGAAATGAGATCAGTAATGACTAATATCATTAGTGGGCGTTGTTCTGATGTATTTATTTCAGCTTTCTTGATGGCTTTACTTTTGAAAGGAGAAGACCTTGAAGAATTAAAGGCTGTAATTGAAATTATCAGGGGATCCTCCATCCCTATCAATCCCGTCTCTGATCTCCCGATAATAGATAATTGCGGAACCGGTGGGGATTTTTTAAACACCTTCAACATAAGCACCACTTCAGCCTTGATTGCTAGCTCTTGTAAAAAAATAGCTATAGCAAAACATGGTAACAAATCGTCTTCAAGTTTAAGTGGTAGCGCAGATTTGTTCGAATATGTAGGCTATCGATTGGATGACGATGATATCTTGCCTATCGTAAAATCGATTGAAAATTATGGCCTTGGTTTTCTTTATGCTCCAAAATTTCACCCAGGATTACGTTATGTTTCTAGGGTTAGGAAGGAGTTAGGAATTCGTACAATATTTAACAAAGTTGGACCATTATGTAACCCATGCAGAAATCTATATGGTCAGGTAATAGGGGTTGCCGATCCGACTTTGTTAACCATTATTCCTGGAATAATACCTATTCTTAGTTTGCAGCGTGCGATGATTGTTCGATCTCATGATGGAATGGATGAACTGTCTACCACGAGTAGAAACACTATAATTCATATCACTTTTCAGGATGGAAAGTATATCGTCCGAAATGAATTATTAGATCCTGTTTCATTGGGTTTGCCCAGATCCTCAATCCAAGAAATAACTGTAAGAGATAGAATGGAATCCATAAATGAAAGTTTACGCATAATATATGGGATACAATCCAATAAGTCAAAGGAAAACATTGTTTTACTCAATAGTGCTGCTGCTTTAATGGTTGGAGGAGAAATAGAATCATTAACTGATGCAGTATCGATTGCAAGGGATTCTTTAAATGAAGGGCGCCCACAAAAATTATTAGAGACTATTATAAAGAACAGTGGAGATATTTCAAAGTTGGAACAATCTAAAAAAATGCTAAATATTAAATATAAGAATTAGCTGTATCGTGTCTCAACCGAGTGTTGGGTTAAATTGCTTACACAATAAATATATCTCACTACTCTGTTTCCTACTTGCATCAGGTTTTGTTATATGGACTGCAGAAAATATGCTTTTTGCATAAGTGATAAATTCCGGTGTTGCCTCTCCTTGAAATACTTTGTATAGTGCATTTCCATTTGCTTTTAGGATTTTTTTAGTTATTTCCACCGCCTTCATTGTCAAGTCAATTTGTTTTAGGTGATCCATCTCCCACAATCCCGATACGTTAGGTGCTAGATCTGATAAGACTATATCGGCCTTGCCTTCTAGATATTTTGATAGTAATGTAACCGTTTGTTCATCTTCTACATTTCCATTTATTATAATGACATTTGAAATCGGTTCGATCTCTTTCACATCGATCCCAATGACCTTTCCCTTGTTTCCAGCTATTTTGGATGCGAATTGTAACCAACCTCCAGGAGCTGCCCCTATGTCCACTATTTTCATCCCTTGTCTCAAAATGTGATGTGATTTATTTAATTGTGAAAGCTTGTAAACGGCACGGCTTCTATAGCTATTTTCTTTTGCAAGCTTCCGATAGGGATCTCTCCTTGCATCGGCAAGTTTCAATTATATCATACTCATAAATAAACTGGTAACCTTTCATAATATTTGTTTCTTGAATAAAGCTAGTAATGTTTTTTATAGGTATAAATCTAAAAAAATTTTGTGTATTCGGATATTAACCACGTTCAAAATCTAATAAGAAATTATCCTGATTTCCCTAAGCAAGGAATATTATTCAAGGATATCAATCCTGTATTTAGAGATGGTAGATCCTTGGACATCCTTGGGAATCATTTTTATGACCAGTTTCACAAAGTTGATGTCGATTATATTGCGGGTATAGAAGCACGAGGATTTATTTTATCAGCGTTGTTGGGTTTGAAATTTAATAAAGGGGTAATCATGATAAGAAAAGCTGGAAAACTCCCTGGTGCAACGATAAAACAAACTTACGATATTGAATATGGCACCGCCATAATGGAATTGCAGTCTGATTCATTAAGAAAAGGTGACAGAATTTTGATCGCAGATGACTTACTTGCTACTGGTGGTACTGCATTAGCCGCAGCCAGTTTAGTCAAAGATCTAGGAGGCAGCGTAGCTGGATTTGCATTCATAATGGAATTGTCGTCTTTGGATGGGGGGAAACTATTAAGAGAAAGAGGATATCGTGTTCATTCAATGGTGGTTTATTAATATGCTTACTGTAGATAAATCTGTAGGACTGGCCATAATTGGTGGTACCGGAATCTATGACCTTAATTTATTTAAGATTGAAAAATCCATTAATCCCCATACTCCATACGGCCCTACTTCAGACGCCATTATTATTGGGAAATTTGAGAATCAGAGAATAGCTTTTCTTCCTAGGCATGGAAAAGGTCACAGAATTCCTCCTCACATGATAAATTATCAGGCTAACATTTGGGCACTAAAAGAATTGGGAGTGAAGAGAATTATCGCACCTTCGGCAGTAGGTAGTTTGGATTATGAAATAAAACCAGGGGATGTTATGCTTCCTGATCAGTTTCTTGACTTGACAAAAAAAAGGGCTTATACATTTTATGATGGACCAAAAGTTTGCCATATTTCTGTAGCAGATCCTTTCTGTGAGGATATGAAAAATATTGTTACCAATTGTATTAATGAATTAGGCATCCGTGTTCATAATAAAGGAACATATGTGTGTATCGAAGGTCCAAGATTTTCTACGCGTGCAGAATCTAAGATATATCGGGATGTTTTTCGGGCTGATGTCATAGGCATGACCCTAGTTCCTGAATGCATTTTGGCTAGAGAAAGTGAGATTTGTTATCTTTCTGTTTCTACTATTACAGATTATGACGTTTGGGCCGAAAAGCCTGTTTCATCACGGGAAATTATAGAAACCTTAAACAAGAACGTTGAAACCACTAGGAGGATTCTGGAGAAGGTAATACCTATGATCCCAGAGGAACAAGACAATTGTACTTGTGGAAATGCATTAAAGGATGCAGTATTATAAAATTTCAACACAGCGAAAATATTACTGTTTCTTCATCTGAATGGTAATATCTCCCTCAATAATTTTTCTCTGAATTATCAATATTACTATTTCAGGATCCAAATTTAATTTTCTAATCTTTTCACTAGTAGTTCTAGAAATCTTGACGTTTATGTTATGTCCACCTATGCGACCAAAAGCTACTGCACTAAAACTGAATTTGTTGTCATAAATCAGAAAATAACCCGATAATTTGCTAGCCAAAGCCCCTTCTACTACATGCTTTATACTAATGTCAACGTCTAGATTGTCATATTCCTCTGGAAATTCATTTATCATGCTATATCAATTCTTCAGTTATTTCTATACTTTTGTTTACATTTTCTGAAACCAAAAAACTCCACCATTCTTTATCAATGATCTTGAAATTTGACGTATCTACAATTATTTTAGTTTCATCATCGGTATCCAAAAATTCTGTTTTACCATCTTTAGTAATACTTATTAATTTCCATCTATCTTTTCCTTTTCTAAATTTATTTATAGCCACGGCCCAAATTTCGTCGTTCTTAATTTCGGGCATGCCTATCTTATCCGTGATATCCAGAATTCCTAATCTTTTTTCTTCACAAAATAGGTTCTTTGTAATTAAGCTTCTCCAGATATCAACCGCTCCGATATTTCTCCCATTTTCATTTATATTTATTACACCAAAATAGGCAATTTTGTCCTTATTGTTTGAAGTTGAAGATTGCATTCTAAATTATTAAGTTAATCGTTTTCCCTTATTTAGGCCTTACATAATATTACCCTCTTTATGTCTGATTTTGATAATTCTCTAGCATTATTCCAAGGCTATCGACTTTTGTGTTCTTTTTGAAAAGTATGTTATTTTCTAGACAAATTCTTCTATATCTGTTTACTATTGCAAACCTTGGATGCAAGGCTCTAAATTCGTTTTTATTGATTTCGATAACCATTCCTTTCTTTTCTAAACATTTAGAGATTTCAATAATCTGATCAGGCTCTAGGTTGGTGTTTTCTTGGAATCCCCGAGAAGTTGTTTTTTCTAACTTCATCAATGCCAAAAAAACGTTGGTCTCTAACTCATCTATTTGGAGATATTCCATTAGTAGAGTCTTGATATGGGTTACTTGATTCATAAATATATTGTTAGTCGATATTAAAAATAAGTTGTCCTTAGATGGATCTTTATTGATGGATCCATTAATGCCTTGGTCCATTAAAGCTAGGAATGTCTATCAGGAGACATATCCAAATATTCAAATAATATCTCGTTCAATTTAATACATGCCTATTAAAAATGGGTCTGACTATATCGAAAGTTTGAGAAATAGAAATTTACAGGTTTATCTTTTTGGAGAACTAGTTAAGGAACCGGTTGATCACCCAATGATCAGACCATCCATTAATGCAGTAGCTGCTACGTATGATATAGCAGAAGAAGATCCTGAAATAGGTTCTGCAACTTCATCATTGACAGGTTTAAAGGTTAATAGATTTTTACATATCGCAGAAAGTTCACAAGACTTGGTGAATCAAAACCGTATGCAAAGAAAGCTAGGACAACAAACTGGAACTTGTTTTCAACGCTGTGTGGGAATGGATGCCTTAAACTCATTGTATTCTACAACCTATGAAATTGATGAGAAATATCAAACACCATATCATGCAAGGCTAATTGAATTTATCAAAAAAATTCAATCTCAAAACCATGTCATTGGAGGGACAATGACAGATGCAAAGGGGGACAGGAGTTTGTCTCCATCTCAACAAGAAGATCCAGATATGTTTGTCCATGTTGTTAAAAGGGACGACAAGGGTGTTTATATCAAAGGAGCTAAAGCTCATCAGACAGGCTGTATTAATTCACACTGGTTAATAGTGATGCCCACCATGCGAATGAGACCTGAAGACAAGGACTATGCAATCGTCGGGGCCATACCGGTAGACGCAAAAGGTATTACATATATCTATGGAAGACAATCCTGCGATACCAGAAGTATGGAAGAAGGGGACTTGGATTCAGGTAATTCTCAATTTTCCGGACAAGAGGCACTAATAATATTTGATAATGTGTTTATTCCAAATGAATTGATCTTTATGGAGGGTGAAGTGGAGTTCGCTTCAATGTTGGTTGAAAGATTTACGTGCTACCATAGGCGAAGTTATGTATGTAAAACCGGGTTAGGAGATGTATTGATTGGTGCTTCTGCGGCAATAGCTGAATACAATGGAGTTTCAAACGCTTCCCATATTAAAGACAAATTAATTGAGATGACTCATTTGAACGAAACAATTTTTGCGGCCGGCATAGCTTCTTCACATCAAGCATACAGGACTCAGTCTGGAAATTTCATTAATGATGATATGCTAGCTAATGTGTGTAAACACAATGTTACTCGTTTTCCATACGAAATAGGAAGACTAGCACAGGACATTGCTGGAGGCCTTATGGTCACTATGCCCTCTGAAAAGGACTTTAGAGGGCCCGTTACCGGTCCATTGCTTGATAAATATTTGAAAGGACGAAAAGGTGTATCAACAGAAGACAGGGTTCGTATACTCCGGTTAATAGAAAATATGACCCTTGGTAGAAATGCCGTTGGGTACTTGACCGAATCTATGCATGGTGCAGGGTCACCACAAGCTCAACGTATCCAAATAGCCAGACAGATGCAGATTGAATACAAGAAGAAATTGGCAAGAAAATTAGCAAAAGTACCAGAAGGCGAGGACACCATATCAAACCCCTCGCTAGCAGAATCATCTGATTATTTTGATAGAATATTTGGAATAAAAAAATAGAACATGGTAGATCTAAATCCTCTTTATTTTCTATATGTAGCCATTTGAAAAATTTTTTTCCGAATAAATGTTGTGATTTTTATTGCCTATTCAGATTTTGTTGTCCCTATGGTTTAGATCTGAAATTCAGATTCCAATAATTTCTTTTTCTTCTTAATACTAAAGATCTTGTCCGTTTGTCTCACTGCATCTGCACGAGGACGTTTCAACAACATTGATTGTATTAACATGTAATTTTCAGGTATTACCATTCCGGTTTGATCATCTGAATACGAAATCTTCAAAGTGTCCTCCTGAATTTTTAACAACTCACTATGAATGTGGACCATAGATGTATCTCCATGGTCGAATTTGAGTTCTGCAGCCTTCTTTCTTATATCTCCGGTGCCCTTTGCATTGTTCAAAATAGCAACCCCGAATTCATTTTTGAAATTATCTAAGATATTATCCTTAGATGGTGATCTCCCCTCAAACCTGATTGTCATTTGATGAAGATGCATCATTCTTGACGGCACCTTTAAGGCATCAACATACAAATTGGCAGATGGTATGAAATCTTTCAAGTCGTCCTGGTGATGTGGATTCTTATCCCATTCTATCGAATCCCTTACTTCTTTCTTATCTTCGAGATCTGCCCATCTCCGAACCAATACTACATCAAATCTTTTAATCAAATCACCATAACTTTCAATCAATGGTTGGATTATTTTACCCATACCAGTAACATTACAGCTACCTTGGATTACAAAATCTTTTTCTAAAGTCTTATCATAATTAACTCTTGAATTGTGGATAATATCTGCCACAGAATTTCTACCATACCTATCCTCGCCTCCTTGAAAAATTGCCTTCTTATTAAGAGGTTGATAATATTTCCTCCTATTTTTAATTCCATTTCCTTCTGAAGAAGCATCGATAACCAAATCGGATTGGTTTATTGCATCCTCTATACTACCTGAAATTTCATAATTTTTGTTTCTAAATTCCTTAATTAATTTGCGAGGAACAAAAACCTTGTATCCCTTGTTTATTGCTTCCCGTGTTTTTTCATCGGCTGAATATTTTGCTATACCTATAAGGTTAATAGATTTATCCTTTGTCAGCGCAGTTGCCAATCGGCTTCCAATTATGCCATAACCATTAATAAAAACTTGATACACTCTTGGTTTATAATTTT
>JAKDMR010000473.1 GCA_030452275.1 Candidatus Nitrosocosmicus sp.
TGTACAACACTAGTCTAATTGGTTGTATTCAAATTAGTTATTCGACAGAGCACTTCTTTAGATAAATATTCTGGTATTCTTTCTGGTCCTGTTAACTTAAGCATAACTCACCTCCTTGTTGTGGTATTTGACAAACAGATTCAACCAGTTGTGCATATGCTCTAGTTTGCAGTTCTTTATTCTGCAAGGAAAGTAGTCATCAAAGCTTTCAGTTCTATCCTTGATATACTGCGTTGTCCTTTCGATAAGGCTTTTCTCTACAGAGGAATGAATGTGGTGTTTTAGGTTTAAGAATCTACAAGCCATTGGGTACCATGTACCTCCATCTGTAGAAACTGGATACTTCCAATGAATCTTGACCAAGCCTGAGAGAAACCTTTCTGCTATAAGCATGTTCCTCTCTTTGGATTTATTAGCTAAAAAGTGCGAGAATTTGCTTGTTTTCGGGCTCAATTGCTACCCAAAGCCATACTAACTCTGACCCAACTTTGATTAAAGTTTCATCAACTATGTATTCTTCAATTTTCTTTCTTTTTGTGAGGATATCTTTTTACGATGACATTTTTGAATCCACTTCCAAATTGAGACATGGCTTCTTTTAATCTTATGTAAGAAGAATAATGCATTGGAAACACTTCTGGTCGATAATCCAAGAAAGTACAAATACAATGCGCGACTAATATCTAGCGAAGATGTTCTTTTCTTTTGATGACCATAAAAGAGATAGGACATCTTCAAGCTATAGATTTTTCGTTAAGTTAACGGCGCCTTCTTTCTATATATGAACTATTTATAGTTTGAACAATAGATCTTTACAATGTCCAAAATGAATATATCATTATTTGGAATTATAATTGCAACTATATTATCAATGACGATTAATTTTCACACAATAAATGCTGAACCGGTTACCATGGATATAAATAAAGCTATGGATCCTGGACCTGGGTTTGGCACAGAAAAGATAGGAACACTCTCCATTGACGCTCAAAATAAGACCTTGGATATTTCAGTTAATATGACTTCGGTACCAAAACAAGATAAAGTCTTTGAAGCATGGCTTGTAGATGCAGATGGGTCCAACTATAAATTAAGTCTGGGTGCACTCGATGGAAATAGCTTGAAAGTTTCAGACAATCTGGTAAACCCGTATACCTTTACAGAGTTCATAATAACTGAAGAACCAATCGATGATGCCGATCCAAATGCCGCATTAACGTACGGGGGAGCTGAATTGCAGGCTCCTTTAGGACAATAATATTTTCCTTTTTTTGGGAATATCATAATTTTCAAAAACTGTCTATTTTTTTAGTCGGATAAAATATCAAATAAAAACAACTACTCATCTTTTAGACCTTAATCTAGATATTTTATACGTAATATAACTATAGATACAATATTTTAAACAGATACCGGTTATAGTCACTTTAATGTCTCAAAATGTACTCGCATAGGAAAATTGACGGATTCATGGAAGTGAAGTTTTTTGAGGCTTCTTTCATTTGATAGGAAATCTTCGATCTTGCCAGAATACTTTATTATATTTCCTGCCAATTCTGGTTTTATTATCTCTGTGACATTTAATGCAATCCCATTTTCATAGTCCACTTCCCATAATTCATTTATAAACCCATCTAAAAGAACATATTCCACAGATTTCGCGGCAGCAGGTGTAGGAACATTAGTTTCTTTTTCTGTGTTCAACCAATCTATTATTGTATCTGAAGTTATTATATTTATTGCTGAATATCCAAGCCGGGTCTATCTGAATCGAAAATGCCTTATATATAGTAGGATATCAGAGTCATTTTCGATCTCGACAATCCTAATTATTAAGTTAGTACACTTCGAGAATTATGCTTTGAAATACTGTTTGGATCAGTGTGGGATCTGTCCTATTATTATTGCAGAAATTTCTTTTCTGAATTATTTAGGGATCTGTAGTGATTTTCGACGGTAGCAAATATCGATGAGTAAATGAAATTCTTCATTCCAATGCCTTATTATCTTTCGATCTCTGGACTGATAATTACTTTAGGAAATTCGATTTGGATACAATGTAATCATAGTCTGTAGTCTATGTCGATTTGTCTTGTTGTGAGGTAAATAGGAAAACATTCATCCAATTATATGATCTATTTAAGACTTGTTTTATATAACACTGTATGTCAGGTAATCTCAATATAAACTGGTCAGATGTAATTAAAAAGGAAGCAAGAGGCAGTAGTGATTATGATTTAGGAGAGGTTCAAGAAATTAGTGAAGATTATGTTATTACAGAAAGGGGTGTAGTTGATAAAACCAGATTTATGATACCTAAAACATTAGTTTCCAATTTCGATGGACATAATTTACATTTTAACCTCTCTGAACAAGACTCTTCTAAATACAAACAATAGAAAGAATCTGCTTTGTATCCTAATTCCTTATCCTCTCATCATTTTGCTCCCTGTTTCTCT
>JAKDMR010000474.1 GCA_030452275.1 Candidatus Nitrosocosmicus sp.
GCAGTAACACTTCTGCGCTAGTTATATATTTTCAACCTATTTTTTTCTTATTTTTATAATGACAAATTTACGGTACCGCAATATTTCTTATAATATTTTTTCCTTGCGTGCAGTAGCAGATCAATTTGACTATGAATTTTGATCTTCTGATCAAACAGCAATTCCCGGATTGCAAAATCATTATTCTTTTCTGTGTCCTCTTCTATTATCGATATTATCCTACTCATTGCTATTTTTAAAACAGAGATCGATTTATCAATTGACTGGGTCTTACTTCGGTCTTCTATTTCCAATGATTCTTTAGAAGTTAGTGAGTCGTCTTTCATTATGTTTCTCAGACTCTTAACTGTCAAATGCCTCCTAGCCACGAGTTTTGCAAACTCAGATTGTCTCTCAGGGTCTTTTAGAGGAATTAATTCTTCAGCAGTGCTAGGGCTCAAAGCAGAAGTTTTAATTTTTTCTAATACTTCATCTGGTAACTCTAATAAGCCTATTCGCCTTACGATGGCACTAGGGCTTCTACCTATTTTTCTGGATAGTTTTGCAACACTACCCCATCCGTGATCTGACATATAAGCTTTAAAAGCTGTTGCTTCCTCTAAAGGTGTAAATGATTTTCTTCTAATATTTTCTACTAACGCTAATTCAAATGATTGTGTCTCATCTAGGCAAACTATATGACAAGGGATTTTTTTCCACTTTAACTTTTTGCATGCTAAATACCTTCTGTAACCTGCCACAATTTCAAAGCATTTATCTTTGGGTCTCACGGTAAGTGGATGTATTAGTCCATGTTGTCTTATAGATTGAGTAATTTTTTCAATGTTCAACTTATTGGAAATTCGTAGATTATTGAACGGAATTATTATATCTGAAATAGGTACATCATCCATGATGCCTGACAAGCGGCTACCATTTCTCAGGTCAGGATTCATAATTGCTATTAGTCACGCTATGAATATATACATATGTACATCTAATTATGTGATTATGTGCAGTGCACAAGCCTGTTGAGAACCGTTTATTAATTACGGAAAAATCGCTTCGTCTAATTAAAACTTTATCTTAAACGTAAAACTTGCATAGCATAAGATGGACATCTGATTGAATAAATCCGGTTCAATTAAAAAAAAATTTAAGGAACTGATCTGCTGTAGAGTTTTCCTTCTAATGCTAGTTTGTACATTTCTGCTACATAGGGGTTTCTTGCAGGAGTTTCCGCGCCAAGTTCCACCAAACGTGCGTATACCCTAACTACATAGGCCAAAGCACCCATGAAAGCTACTACCACACCCATGTTAAACATCCAGTGGTTAGGTACTGAAAATATTTCTTCAACAAACCAAAAGTGCCACAGTTCATTGATACCAATAGTGAACATGGTAGCCAAATAACCGATAATGGTTATCTTTAGACCAGTATTCATTGAATTGTTTGGTCCTCTTAGAATGGGAACGCGTCTACTGTACATCGCAACCATGCCCCAGCCTAGAGGGAGTGCAATAAAGTGACTATATAACCACCAATGTGATGGAGTAAATGCACTGTCTCTGATTGAGGACTGGTGCAATGATCCGTCAACAAAGTTGTCTACTTCTACTGATGCAGCAATGGACCCTAGCGCAATGGCCATTATGTATATTTTCTTTAGCCTCTGGATTTCTACTTCCTTTGGAATTAATGCAGGCATTTGTGCCATTAAGATCTATTATTACTCTAAATTGTAATATATAACAGAGAAACCTTTCGAAATTTTTTAAGTGACAGAAGTTTTATATATAATAGTAACAACTTATAAAATCGACTATTTCTATGACATGTACTTAATCTAACTGCTACAAGTTACATAAATCTCGAAGTAACATTCTAGCCTTAGGTATGAAATATTGTACAGTGACTCTAATAATATTATTTGATCATGTCCTTACCTTCTTGTTCAAACAATTTGTCTTGCGTAAATTGAAGCCAAGAGGCAAATTGCAATCCGCTCTTGAAATCCCGTAACTCAAGTGGAAATAGTATATTAGTTCCCAAAAAACTGATATGACCGAGATAATCTCCAATCAATATCGTTTGAATTGTCTAATGAGTAAACTATGATGCGTGGTCATACATAATAATAATCGTATCAGATGGTAAAATTAATAGTACTACGACAAATAGGATTAGAACACTTAATAGTTTTTCTACTAAAATGTTATTTGCTTCAGACTATTTGATAGCAATTGAATTCTATGAATGTATTACATTTGCACTATCACTTTTGAATAATTCTTCCTCTAACTTGGTTAATCAGCATATATTTGATCGTTGTCAGTTCCAATCGTTTTTGCAATTACTGTAATACTATGATAGTCAAATTCGAACTATAGACTTTATTCTATTTTTACTTGGTTGAGCATAAATTGAGGTATAAAAAATGTTATATGTTTAAAAAATTATTTTTGAATGTGAAAA
>JAKDMR010000475.1 GCA_030452275.1 Candidatus Nitrosocosmicus sp.
TGACTTCTCATTCGTAAATCCGGTATTAGATTACTTTTTTAAATAGTTGTAGAATGTATTTAAAAAATAAATTAGTTGTGCTTTTTTAAGAGTTTTGGTTTATATCTTCCCAATAACAAAGAGTTTGTGACAACGGTAACAGAACTAATCGCCATCGCTATACCCGCAAGAATTGGAAGCCATCCAAATACTGAGAGTCCTAAAATAGGTACCAGTGCACCTGCTGCTACCGGAATTAGTCCAGTATTATATGCAAAAGCCCAGAACAAGTTCTGCTTTATTTTTGAAACCGTTTTCTTTCCTAATTCCAGTGCAGTTATCACATCTCGGATATCATTCTTAATTAAAATAATGCCACCAGTTTCTTTGGCAACGTCGGTTCCTGATCCTATGGCGATTCCTAAATCAGCTCTAGCTAAAGCAGGTGCGTCATTAATCCCGTCACCGACCATCGCAACAACTTTATTTTCTTTATTCTTTAAATTAGCAACAATCTCTTCCTTTTGATTTGGTAATACCTGTGCTATTACTCTATCAATTCCAATTATGGACGCAACAGCCTTTGCAGTTCTTTCATTATCACCAGTAAGCATTATTGGTTCGATTCTTTGATTTTTTAATATCTCTATCACTTCTTTTGCTCCCTCTTTGATGGTATCAGCTATTGCAATTATTCCAGATAGTCGATTATTTATTGAAACTAGGACGGCAGTTTTACCTTCTTGTTCTAATTGCGAAAGTCTCGTTTCTATATTCACATCAATAGATAGCCCATTGTCTAGCATTATTTTTCTATTTCCTATCATTATACTTTGGTTTGAATATACAGCCTGAAGACCATGTCCTGCTACGGCTTCAAATGAATCAGGAGAGACTATTACTTCAGCTCCTTCTTTTTCCTTTGCTTTAGCTATAATAGCTTGAGCCAATGGATGTTCAGATCCGAATTCGGCTATAGCAGCTAGTCTTAAGAGTTGGCGATTATCTATTTGGTCAAGTGCTATGATATCAGTAACAGAGGGTTTTCCTTCTGTTAATGTTCCAGTTTTGTCAAATACTACGGTGTCTACTTTGCTTGCTATCTCTATATGTTCGCCGCCTTTATACAAAATACCGTTTTCAGCACCTTTGCCAGCACCCATCATCAAAGCTGCAGGCGTGGCTAATCCCAAAGCACAAGGACATGCAATTATCATGACAGAAACAAATGCCAGTATAGAGTAAGTTAATCCCGCATTTCCTATAAAGTACCATCCAAGAAACACTCCAATTGCTATTATTATTATAGCAGGAACAAAATACTTGGCAACCTGGTCGACCATTTTTTCCAGCTTTGCTTTACCTGTTTTAGCCTCTTCTACTAAAGTGATTATCTGAGATAAGACAGTATCCTGGCCAATTTTAGTTGCTCTTACTTTTAGTAAACCGTTTTTGTTAATAGTAGCTCCTATCACTTCATCGCCCTTTTCTTTGTCTACAGGTATGCTTTCACCTGTTATTGCAGATTCGTCTATGGAAGACGAGCCATCAAATATTGTTCCGTCTGTAGGAACTCTTTCACCAGGTCGTATTATCATTAAATCTCCTTCTATAATCTCTTCGACTGGAATTTCTAACTCCTTAAATTCCTTTGAGACCAATTTTAGTCTAGAAACATCTGAAGAAGTATTACTATCTTGAATATCTATGCTACTTTGATTTGCATTATTTTTTCCCCTTATTTCAGGTCTTAATACCCGTGCAGTTTGCGGTTTTAGGTCTAGTAGCTTTCTAACTGCATCGGATGCCTTTTCTTTTGTCTTTGTTTCAAGCAGTCTTCCTGTCAAAATGAGTGTAATTATGATTGCAGCCGTTTCAAAATATACTGCAGTAAATGGAAAGTATCCTGGGATTATCGTAACTATAGCACTATAGACATAGGCAGCAGTTGTTCCAATAGCAATTAGGGTATCCATATTAGATGCTTTAGCTTTGATACCATCCCAAAATCCTCTGTAAAAACGCCATCCAATCCAAAATTGTATTGGAGTCGCTAAAGCTAAAAGTATGTAATTAGTATATTCCATCATTTCCATAGGTAGAAGATGGCCAAGTTGTGGAATCATATGAGGTAAACTGAGTAAAACTATGGGTATAGTTAGCGCTATGCTAATTGCAACATGTTTCTTTAACTTTTTTAAAGCCTTCTCAGGCTCGAGAAATTCATTTAAGCATTGAGATGAGCAAAAATAATAAGTAATTCCATCTTTTGTATGATGTATTGAGCTTTCCTGTTCCTCTACAAACATACCGCATATAGGGTCTTTTGCCATATCATTAATAGCAGTTAGAACATATATAACAACTGGGCTTTACAAATGTAAAATTGATAGTATTGTTAAAAGAATGTATTCTTATCAAGAGTGTATATGCAATAACAATGGTGATAAGGATGGATGAAAACAATTACAAAC
>JAKDMR010000476.1 GCA_030452275.1 Candidatus Nitrosocosmicus sp.
ATATGGTACTCTATAAGACCAGCTTTATTTGTTGGGAATTATGACCCAGTCTCAAATAATCAAGTTATCGAACTTTCTATACTATGTAATATTAAGATCATGCCGGGATTATTAATTTCTGCATTATCTGTCACAGTAGAAAAACAGTTCTATTCAAATGTCATAAGGCAGATTTACTTAAGCTTAAATCATGCCTTTCTACTTCGTTCTCCATTTATCGGGTCAAATAATAACTTGATATGTTTATTATGTTGTAGAGATGCAAAATCACTAAATCAATTCGTGAAGGAATTATTCTCCCTTAGAATAACCAAGAAAGTAGAAACATTTATTGTAACTAACATAGAATATTATTCACAAATCGTTGAGAGAGAAATTGAAAAGAAATTGATCGATAAATCTTCTAAGATTAGAATTCCCTCACAAACTTTGCCCAACAACATATGATCGAATCATTTGACAATCCAATTTTTGGAGTAATCAAATACTCATCAAGTTAAAAAGTTCAACTTTATGCGATAACCTATCTTGTGGTATATCCTCCATTAGCAAATATAGTTTGACCAGTAACCCACCAACCTTCAGTAACTAAGAAACGTACCAGTGGGGTTATGTCTTGGATTTCGGTCAACCCACTTTTTGAGAACTTACTCAAAGCTGCGGCTGTAGAATGATATGCAGCTGATTCCTTTGTTTCAGCGGGATAGAAGAACGGTGTGTCCATTGGACCTGGACCCACAGCATTTACTGAAATTCCACGTTCTCCAAATTCCTTAGATGCGGCTCTCGTATAATCTTCGATAGGTGCTTTGCTGCCGGGATAGATCGAATAAAACGGGGTATAAGCAGCTAATAGAGAGGTAACAATAGTTAGTAAATTACCACTATCGGCCAATTTCTTCCCAGCTTCTTGAATAAAAAAGAATGCAGCTTTGGAATTTATTGCAAAAATCTTATCGTATTCAGATTCCGTCACCTCAACAATGGGCTTCTTTATGACCATACCTGTCGTGTTAATTGCTATGTTTGGCTTCCCAAAGTTTTTGATCGTTTCGTCAAATAGTCTAGTTACCTCTGATACCTTTGTAAGATCGCCTTGTATTGCCATCACATCAGCTCCTGCATCCCTTATTGCTTTAATTGTATCATCAGCTGCTTTCTTTGTTGAATCACTATTATAATGAACTGTAATGGCCTTTGCTCCATGAGATGCGAGATCTCGTGAAATCAATCCTCCCAAATTCTTTGAGCCGCCAGCTATGATGACAACTTTTCCTTCTAAAGTTCTATTAATCATTAATCACAATAACCTCCTTATGTTCTTCCACCAAATTATCATCTACTTCAGAGAAACTTTTTTCCCTAATCATTTTATTCCTTTAAGTTAATTGGATTATTGTACTTACGCTTTACGGTAGTAAGTGTACTCATATAGGACATTGCTTGTATAGGGAAAACAAACGGCAATCTAAAACTCCAAGTCTTTTTTTAAAACAAAATCTAATAATTTTGTCTAATTTGTATTTGTGAATTTCGAATGGTTCTTTGATGGTATATTTATATGAAAATCACTAAATGGTGAATAAATCTCTTGAATCGAAAGTAAGCAATACTAGGACAATGATTTGAATTTCATTACTCAATTAATTTCGGTGATTAAGAAAAAGAATTCAACTTATTTCTTAATTCTATATGAATTCCTACGAGAAATTATAACAATCTTGTTATCTCTTAGGCGTTTAATTCTAAAATCAATTGACAAGATACCATATTTTTCACGATTTTTCTCTCCATTTTTATCTGATATAATATATTCTACTTCCAATTCTTCTCCTGCATTGACTTCGCCTATAAATCGAGTATTTCTATTACTCCATGTTGGATCTCCATCCATTCCGTACAACAACATAATACTATTGGAAAATATGTCCAATCGTGTCATTTCCCCTTCTGCTCGTGCTATTATGGCTCGACCAGGCAAAAGTGTATCACTTTTAATCCATTCGTTTAAAGCAAGTTCGGGATTCTCATGTAGAATGTTTTTTGTTTTCGCAAATGATAAATATTTCTTAAAATCATTCTTATCGATACAGATATGTGATTTAAATGTCTGTCCTATTTTAAACTCTTCAAATTTCAAATTCTGTTTTGGAAACATGGTATTCGACCTTATATATTTAATTACTTGTTGTCTTATCTAGATCTTGATTAATTCCTGGGACTAATCTACGACACAAACTGCGTGTTTTACTTAGGTTCTAATATGACTTGTCTGTTCTTCAATTTTAGAATAGAAGATGTTGCATGAATTGATTTCTTTGTTTTGTAAATTCAACTAATTAATAATATGAGTTAGTTAATTGAGTCAAATTTGTTTCACATACCATCGAACCCGCTCTCTATTTTAGTAACGAAATGCACAATGCTGAATACAAATCCTAG
>JAKDMR010000477.1 GCA_030452275.1 Candidatus Nitrosocosmicus sp.
CAAGAATTATAAGATTTAATTCTATTCCACTATTACTTCTCCTACCATTGAGGGATGATAAATACAGTAATACTTGTAGTCTCCTGACTCATCGAATGTAAGGCTGTAGTATTGGTTTGGTATAATAGCATCCGAATCAAATCCTGAACCGGCATCAGATCCATTGTCCTCACCTGAAGTTACAGTGTGAGAGATAGAATCACCGTTGTACCATGTTACTGTTTGTCCTTCTTGGATTTCGATGGGGTCTGGCGAATAGGATTTGCTACCGTTAATTCCAATTATGGCTACCGGAATTGAGTTAACTCGATTATTGTTGTTGCTGTCGTCTCCGATGGACTGGCCTGTAATATCTTCAACCTCGAGTCTATTGCCATCATCACCTTCTTCATTATACAATGGTACATTGCTTGACTGACCGCTTATAGGATTTTTCGTACTTTCTGAAAGTGGTAATATCTTGTATAATGAACCCTCATAGCTTAGGATATATAGATATCCATCTGGTCCCACTTGAATATCGGTTATCCCTCCAAAACCTTGGCCAAATATCAATGGCAGATTTTCTTTAGGATTTTGTATTCTGTTATCTTCTAAGGCTTGCAAGTTGCCTGAATATGTCGAATCTAAAACAATATTATTACGTGCTTCATTTAAGGTGAATCTATACAAGAGACCATTATTTATGTCGCCTACAAACATATCGTTTTGATATTCGGTACCTAATTTATCAGAATTTAAAAACTTTAAAGCGGTAATGCCAATTGGCCACTCCCAAGCAAATTTTGGATCAGCGTATTTGCTCTTTCCAAAATATACAAGATCATCCAATGACGGCGCATTATCTCTTGTTAGTAAATTATCCTCCATAAAGCCCTGAACTTGTACCCAGCCACTATTAAAACCAGGGAAAACTAGATTAATCTCGTCACCAGTATCTGGTCCATTTTCTGTATCCCACAAATTACCAGTTAATGGATCAAAATCCATTCCAAAGCTATTACGGATACCCATTGCATAGTACAGGCTTAAGGGTATTTCATCACCAAATATGGGTGAGATATCGTCATTTACAACATCGCCGTCTTGGGTGATCCTAAGAACGCCTCCCAAACCATTTGGTTCTGGACCATCAGCAACATTTTGGGCCTGGGTCCTATGACCACCAACTTCACCAACCATAAAATAAACATTGTTGTCTGGACCTATCCTGATCTTACCTCCATTGTGTTCACCTCTATCATTTGGAGGATTAGCAGTCAGATCCAAGAGCAATATGGGATTCACCAATTTACCGTCAACGTATTCATACCGATAAAGTCTGTTTCCAAGTGGCTCAGCACCGTCTTCTAAATCACTCCCATCCTCATCATTTCCAGATTCTGTATATGATAAGAAAACGTATGTTTTTCCATCTGGTTGTCCTGCTTCTCCTTGTTGTTGTTTAGATACAGCGATCCCTAGCAAACCCCTTTCTATACTGGTAGCTACATCTAGATCGATTAACGGTGTTTCTTGAATCTGTCCGTTTATAATTCTCTTTACCTTTCCAGTTTCTTTTTCTGTAACCAGTATATCGTTTGGGCCTAAAAAGGCCATGCTAGTTGGAATATCTAAACCATCGACTACTTTTTCTACTGCAAGGTTTTCATCACTAACGGTAGGTCCAGTAGGTGAGATTGGAGCTTTTGCATATGCGCCAAACGCCAAAGAAACTGGAGTTGTAACAAGAATTGAAGAAGTAACCAAAATCAGAGTAATAAAAAGCATGAAAGTAAAACGCGAGACCTTGATTAAAAATCTGGATTTATATCTCATTTATCAGTTCTTTAGAAAGAAATTAACATGTATTATTAAGGTTAAGTACAAATGTTTTACAAAAATATAATAAAATCTGGTTTCACATCTTTAAATTTTTACTATTGAATAGATTCATTTGCCTTAAGAAATCTACATACTCGCCTGTCTTTTAATCAAACAACATAGTTACGAGTTAATTGAAATAGAATATTCTCTAGTTTATGTCTTTACATGGGATGTCATACTCTATAAAGAAGAGAATCACGAAAACCTCATAGACTAGAAGATTGAAAACTGTAAAAAAAAGAGATTTACTCCTGGCCTAATGCCAAGTTACCGTCGTTGTTTTGGAACATGAATCCTACGTTATTGCATCCTAAGAATGTAAATTCACCAGATACACATTGTGCATTTTGCTCATTCCATTGCCCTTGTTCTATCTCTTGTTCTGCATCATTGGAACTTCCGTGATGATGGCTTCCGCCTGCATATGCCATGTTGTCGCCAAAGGCTACTACTGAACTTATGAGAGCTGCAGCAATAAACATTGCAAATATTCCGACTTTATAGTTTTTTGTTATGTTACTCATTTTACTCGAATTGTATAATTGAAATTAATGATATCATAGTTTGG